>DATLUQ010000044.1 GCA_035533015.1 Gemmatimonadaceae bacterium
CGCCGCCTTCTCGGCCCGCTCTCCGCCGCCCTCGATGAATCTCCGGCCGCCGCCCTGCTGGGGCCGCGGCAGGTTGGGAAGACCACCCTCGCGCTCGAAGTGGCCGGCACGCGGCCGGCGGTCTACCTCGACCTGGAGTCCGAGGCCGACCGGGCCAAACTCACGGAGCCGGAACTCTACCTGGCACAGCACGAGAACACGCTCGTCATCCTCGACGAGATCCAGCGCACGCCACACCTCTTCCGCAGCCTGCGCGGGCTCATCGACGCCGGTCGGAGGCGCGGGCACGGCCAGGGGCGTTTCTTGGTCCTGGGGTCGGCGTCGATGGACCTGCTCAAACAATCCAGCGAGTCGCTCGCAGGTCGCATCCGCTATCTGGAACTCGCCCCGCTCGACGCCGGCGAGGTGGGGCGCGAGCGCGTCGACACCCTCTGGTTGCGCGGCGGATTTCCGGAGAGTCTGCTCGCCGCTTCCGACGCCGCGAGCCTGCGCTGGCGCACCGATTTCATCCGCACCTACCTCGAGCGCGACATCCCGCAACTCGGGCCGCGCATCCCGGCCGAAACGCTCCGCCGCCTCTGGACGATGCTCGCGCATCAGCAGGGCGGGCTGCTCAACGCCGCGGCGCTGGCTCGCGCCCTCGCCGTGGACGGCAAGACGGTCGCGGCCTACCTCGACCTGCTCGTGGACCTGTTCCTCATTCGCCGCCTTGCGCCGTGGCATGGCAACGTGCGCAAGCGCCTGGTCAAGTCGCCCAAGGTTTACGTTCGCGACAGTGGGCTGGTGCACGCGCTGCTCGGCGTTGGCGACCGCGAGGGCTTGCTGGCGCACCCGGTGGCCGGCGGGAGTTGGGAGGGACTGGCCATCGAGTCGCTGATCGCGGCGGCGCCCAGCGGCACCGAGGCGCACTTCTTCCGCACGGCGGCGGGCGCCGAGATCGACCTCTTGCTCAAGCTCCCCGGTCATCGCAAGCCGTGGGCTGTCGAGATCAAGCGCGGGCTCGCACCCAAGGTCGAGCGTGGGTTCCAGCTCGCGTGCGAGACGGTGCGGCCGGAGCGCCGGCTCGTGGTCTACGGTGGAGCCGAGCGATTCCCGCTGGCGAACGACGTGGAAGCCGTCTCGCTCGTCGAGTTGTGTGACGAGGTCGCCGCGGCCTGAGCGAGTTCGCCACCTGACACGAAGGAAGCGCCGCCATGGACACCACGCGCAGTACGCTCCAGTTCAAGGTCACTCTGCGGCACATCAAGCCGCGCATCTGGCGCCGAATCGAGGTGCCGGCCAGCTACTCGTTCTGGGATCTGCACGTAGCGATCCAGGACGCCATGGGCTGGCTGGACTACCATCTGCATGTGTTCCGCGTGCGGAACCCTGAAACGCGCCAGGCCGAAGAAATCGGCATTCCCGACGACGACCCGTTCGAGGGCGATCCGGTGTCCCTGCCTGGGTGGACCGTGCCCATCAGCAAGTACTTCTACGTCGGGGGCACGCGGGCCCAGTACGAATACGACTTCGGCGACGGGTGGGAGCACGACGTTGAGCTGGAAGCCGTCGGGCGCCGCCAGCCGGGCACCAAGTACCCCCGCTGTCTAGGCGGGGAGCGGGCGTGCCCGCCTGAGGACTGCGGTGGCCCGCCCGGCTACGAGCGCCTGCTCGAGATCTTGAGCAACCCAGCCGACGAGGAATACGACGAAACGTTGGAGTGGGTGGGCGGACTGTTCGACGCGAACACGTTCGCACCCGAGCGCGTCCGATTCCACAACCCGAAGGTGCGCTGGCGCAAGGCATTCGGTGGGCGGCGGAGCCGGTGACGTTCCACGTGTGACGGACAGGAGGTGCAAGGGCCGGGGTGGGGGAGCGATTCGACGACATCGCTCGGAGCGGCCTTCGGCCGGCTTGGACGCTGCCATAGCGCCGAGGCCTCAGCGACTCAGTCGTGATTGTCGGCGAGAACGACCTCGGCGTTTCGCCGGAGCCCGGCCGCCTTCGCCCGCTTCATCGCCGAGCCCTTGAACGCCGCGCGGAATTCGTCTTCGCTCATGGCGAGGATCTCACGCGCCAGCGTCCGCGCATCTTTCCCGGCAATCGCCGCCCGCGGCTCGAAGCTTGGCTCCTTCACCTCCCGCGCGAACTTCACGTTCCACGGGCACACGTCCTGGGAGATGTGCCGACAAAACTGTATTGCGGTTCCGTTGAAGACGGGTCGACGTACCCTCGCCAAGAGAGGGAGTTAGCGTCCCGGCAAATCATGGGCCCGGCCTGCGGCATGGAGATGCCGCGGTCAGTCCTCCGTCGCGAAGTGCGGCTAACTGGACACCTCCTCGGGGTCCCAGGCCCTTCATTCCTCGCGCATCGCGATCTGGGGATCCACCCGCGCCGCGCGGAGCGCGGGCACCAGCGCCGCCACCGCTCCGCTCGCCACCATGCACGCCACCGCCAGCCCCCACGCCCGTGGGTCGTCTCGGCTCACGCCGTACAGCAGCCCGCGCAACAGTCCGGTCGCGGCGGCGCCGCCCAGGGCGCCCGCCAGCACGCCGAGCAGCACCAGCCACGCTCCCTGCCGCGCCACCAGGCCCACGATGCGGCCCGTCGGGCTCCCCAGCGCGCTCCGAATCCCGATCTCGCGCGTGCGCTGCGCCACCGAATAGCTCATCACGCCGTATAGGCCGGTCACCGAGAGCAAGAGCGCCACGGCCGCGAACACCTCGAGCAGCGTGAGGTAGAACCGCGGCTGCCCCACGCTGCGCGCGATCACGTCCTGCATCGGCATCATGCGCGTAATCGCGGCGCCCGAATCCACGCCGTGCACGGCGGCCCGCACCGCCGATTCCACCGCCGCCGGATCGCCCGACTTCACGCGCACCATGATCGATGCCAAGGTCGTGCCGGGCTCGGCCACTTGGAAGGGATAGTACACCTCGGGGAACGCCGGGCTGAACGGCCCCACGTTCCGGATGTCGCTCACCACGCCGACGATGGTCGCGAACGTGGTGTCGCCGATGTAGAAGCGCTGGCCGATGGGATCGCGCCCCTTGAAGTCGCGCTTCACCAGCGCTTCGTTGGCCACCACGACCACGGGACTGTTGGGCGCGGCATAGTCGCCGGCCCCGAACAGGCGCCCGGCCAGCACCCGCTGGCCGGTGGCCGCGAAGAATCCCGGCGTGGCCTCGCGATACTCGGCCAGAGGCAGCCGGTTCATATTGTCGGCCGCCTGCCCCTCGTACCGAATGTTGAAGTTTTCGCCCCATACGGAATAAGGCATCGCGTCAATGGCCCCCGCCGCGGCCACGCCCGGCACGGCCCGAATCGCCGCCAGCGCCGGCGTGATGAATTGCCGCACCTCGGCGTCCTTGGCGTACGACGTGGGAGTGACTCTCACGTCGAGCGCGAGTATCCGGGAGGTGTCGAACCCGGGATCGGCGTGCAGGACGCTCGCGAATCCGCGCAGTACCAGCGACGCCCCAACCAGCAGCACCAGCGACAGCCCCACTTCGGCCACCACGAGCCCCGCCAGCACGCGATGGTGCGCGCGTCCCGTGCCGCCACCGCGCCCGGCGCGCAGTGCGTCCTGCGGGTCCACGGCCGCGCCGCGCCACGCGGGCCCCAGGCCGCACACCACGGCGGCCACGATCGCCAGCGCGACCGCGAACGCCACCACCCGCATGTCCATGCGCAGCCCGGCGAGCTGCGGGATCTGCTGCGCCGCCATCGCGCCGATGGTGCGCACGGCGCCCCACGCGAACGCCAATCCCAGGCCCAGTCCGAGCGCGGTGAGCAGCAGGCTCTCGGCGAGCACCGGGCGCACCACCGCCCAGCGGCTGCCGCCCAACGCGCTGCGCACGGCGATCTCGCGGCGGCGGTACACCCCGCGGGCCAGCAGCAGGCTGGCCACGTTCGACACCGCAATGAGCAGCACCATGCACACGGCGCCGAACACGAGCAGCATCGGCGTCCGCACGGCGCGCACCGCCTCGGCTTCGAGCGGCACCGCACGCATGGACTCGTCCTTGAGCGACGGGTACGTGCGGATCAGCCCGTCGAACAGCGACACCAGCTCGTGGCTCGCGCTCTCGACGGTGGCGCCCGGGGCCAGCCGGCCGAGCATCATCAGGTAGTTGGTGCCGCGCCTGGCGCGCTCGCCGGCGCTGAAGCGCATCGGTAGCCAGACGTCCTCGTCCACATTCTGCATGCCCTGCACGTACCGGAAGCCGCGCGGTAGGATGCCGATCACGGTATACGGCACCCCCTTGTATTGCACCGTTTGCCCCACGATGGACTGATCACCGCCCAGGTGTTGCCGCCAGAACGGCTCGCTCAGCACCAGCACGTCGGGCGCCCCAGTGCTGTCGTCGGCGGGGGTGATGAGGTGTCCGTGCAGGGCGGTGGCGCCCACCAGCGAGAAGAAATTCCCGGTCACGCGCAGGGCGCGAGGCTGGAGAGACTGACCGCCCACGAGGAGAATGGCGCTCGCGTCCGCTGATGTGGCGGCGGCGAGTCCCGAGAGCTGGCGGGTCTCGCGGGCCAGGTCGAGGTAGTTCGGCGCCGACTGCGGCCAGTTGGTGGCCTGGGGGGCCGTGCGATACACGGTTACGAGGCTCCCGGGATCGCGGTACGGCGGCGGCTGGAGCAGGGCGCGGTCGATCGCGCTCGACACGGCGGCCGTGACGCCGAGCCCCATGGCAAGGCAGAGCACGGCGGCGACGGTCACGGTGGGAGTACGGGCGAGGCCGCGGGCGGCGTCGCGAAAGTCGGAGCGGGCGAAGATGGCCATGGCGGGAGCGGTGAGATCGTCGGTTGGACATACGTGGGGGCCGCGAGGTTTGATTCGTTAGTCGAGCCGCTCGAAATCAGGGCGGGTCCCCCCGATCTTGGGACAGACTGAGCTATCGGAAGCTGGTGAGGGGCGGGCGATCTCTGTCGGCCAGTTGTCGTGACGACTCCAGGTGTGTCGCCACACCTCCTGGGAGATGTGCCGACAAAACTATATCGAAATCGAATTGACCACCGGACGCCGAACGACCTCCGTAACACCAACTTAGGCGACCAATTTACCGTGACACGGCAACGTTCCTGACCGCGCGTTACCCCGCGTCCCCCTGGATGGACCGTACCACGTCCTGGCGCAGCATGCGGCGGATCGGGAGCGCCATGCCGAGCGCCATCACGACCAGCAGCGTGACCGCGACCACCGCCACAGGCGCGAGTTGCATGGTCAGGGCCGGCTTGCCGGCAAGCGGGTTCCGCAGGTACGTGTCGGCGATGTACACAGCGCGCGAGCCGAGGAGCAGCCCACCCAGCGTCGCTAACAAGGCGACCGTGCCGAGGTCGGCGACCAGCGCGCGGACCAGGCGGCGCGGCGTGGCGCCGAGGGCGACGCGAATTCCGAACTCCCGCGCCCGGAGCGCTACCGAGTACGAGGTGAGCCCATACACGCCGGCCACGGCGAGCACGAACGAAAGCGCTGCCATGAACGCGAAGAAGTAAGTGCGGGCCCGCGCTTGAGCGCTCCACTGGTCCACGACGGCGGCGACGGGGTCCAGGTCGCTGACGACGATGCGGGGGTCGATGCGCCCCACGGCCTCTTTGACGGCGCGGAGCCCGGTTGCCGCGTCCCCGACCGTTCGAATGCGGACCTCCGTCGTCGTGTGGCCAAGCGGCAGACGCTGCACGGTGTAGATCGGCGGCGTCAGGGGGTCGAAGTTCGGCATGTCGCGCACGTCGGGTACGACACCGATCACGCTGAACCAGGTGAGGTGGGTGGAGCCGTCGAGCGCGAGTCCGACTCGCCGGCCGACAGGCGGCCGATCGCCAAAGGTCCAGCGAGCTGTGGACTTCGACAGCACGACCACCGGGGCGTGTGCTTCGGCCTCCGCCGCCGTTGGAAGCCGGCCCAGGATCGGCGTGAGGCCCAGCGTCCTGAAGTAGCTCAGCGAGACGTCCTTCCAGGCTTGGGCGGCGTACAGGTGTGGGCGCCAGTCCGGGTAGAACAGAGCGGCGCCGAGGATGGGCGTGCGCACAACTGCCGCTGACTGCACGCCGGGGACACCCTCAATCGCCTGGACGAGGGATGCGCCGATCTCCTGCGATGCGGCGGTGTCGGGGACGTTCAGCCGGGCCGTGAGGACGTGTGAATAGTCGTAGCCAGGTCCGGCGCCCTGGGCGTCCCGGTTGGCGACCACGAGGGCGGCCAGCATGGCCATGCACGCCAAGGACAGTCCGAGCTGCAGCGCGACGAGGCCGCGTCGATTGTGGACCTCTCGCGAACCGCCGGTGGATGACGAAGCACCGGACAGGACCGAACGGAGGTCGGCCCGTGCGAGATCGATGGCCGGCGCGAGGCCAAACAGCAGCCCGACGAGGACGGTTCCCGCCACGCCGAACGCGACGGTTGCCCAATTCATGCTCGGCGCCACCAGCATGAAATCCATGCCGAACCAGAGACGGCGCGCGTCGAGGAGCCACTTCGCCAGGACGACGGCAACGGCACCGCCGATTGCGGCCATGAGCGTCGCCTCGACCGTGAGCATTCCTGCAATGCGCCGCCGGGAGGCGCCGAGCGCGATCCGCACCGCGATCTCCTCTCGACGCCGCATGCCGCGCGCGAGCAGCAGCGTCGCGAAGTTCACGGCACCGAGCAGGATGATCACCAACGCCGCGGCGATCCAGAGGCGAATCAGGTTGCGGTAGGGCGACGTGACGTCCTGGGCGAGCGGAAGGAGGTCCCCCACCGGGGTCTTGGCCAACCCGGCGGCCATGCCCGCCTGATGGAATGCTACCGACACGTCGGCCTGGGCGCGGGCCATGGTGACGCCTGGCCGGAGCCGGGCGATCACCACGTTGTTCTGCCATTTCCGGTTGGCGGGTGGCATCGCCAGCCGCTGGAGGCTGTCGTGACCGAACGGCAGCCAAATGTCGGTGCCGAGCGGAAGGCTAAAGCCCGGCGGCATGACCCCGACGATCATCGCGAGCCGTCCGTCGACCGGCACCGTGCTGCCGATCACGTCCGATGATCCACCAAACTCGGAATGCCAGACGCTGTACGAGAGAATAACTGGCGGCACGGTTTCATGCGCATCGTCTTCCGTGAACATGCGCCCAAGGAGCGGGCGCACACCAAGAACGTCGAAGTAGTTCGACGTCACCGGTACCGACGATACGCGGATGGCGTGGCCGCTGGGGCCGAGGTCCGAGCCGGGACCGGACTCCTGCGCGACCGCGACGCCGGAGAAGGAGCGCACCTGCTGCGCGGCGAGGGCGTCACGCGCGGGAAGCACGGAGAAGAGCGAGTTCATCTGCGGGTCGCGCTCGCGGACGATGACCAGCTCTGCCTGGTTGGGGAAGGGAAGCGGACGCAGAAAGAGCGCGACCACCATGCTGAACACCGCGGTGGCGAGCGCCATGCCGAGCGCGAGCGAAAGCGATGCACCACCCACCGCTCCCGGGTGTCGCCGCAGGCGCTTCGTCGCGCTCGCCACCTCGGTAAGCGACCGCTCGACCCACGGGAGACCGTGCTGGTCGCGGTAGGCGTCGCGTGCTGCCTCGAGGCCTCCAGCGTGTACCATCGCGAGACGGCGGGCTTCGGATGGAGGCATTCCGCGGCGCACAAGCTCGTCGGTCTCCAAAGCGAGGTGCGCGGCGAACTCTTCGTTCATATCGCCGTCGCGATGCGCCCGGCGGAAGAAGCCGCCGATCCGGACCATGACTTCCCGAACTCCGTTCACGGGGCGGCCGTCCGCGGGGCGAGGAACCAGGCAAGGATCTCAGTCGTGGCGTGCCACTGGCGGGCCTCGCGTGCGAGGTGTCGCCGCCCGGCGCCCGTGAGCGTATAAAATTTGGCGCGGCGATTGTTTTCCGACTGGCCCCAGGAGGACGTGACGAATCCCTGCTGTTCCAGCTTGAGGAGGGCGGGATAGAGCGTGCCGTAGTTGAGCGAAAGCCGGCCACGGCTCGTCTCCTCGATGCGGCGGGCGATGCCGTAGCCGTGAAGCGGTCCGAGTACGTCGAGCGTACGCAGGACCATGAGGGCGAGCGTTCCTTGCCAGACGTCGAGTTGGGCGGGCATGAAGGGTCCTATTGGAAAGCAATAGGAATGTGCAGATCGACCCCGCGGCTGGCAAGGGCAGGGTCGCTGGCGCGGCTACCAGCCGGCGGCTTGTCTCACGACAGCCGCGTTCCGCTTCAGCCCGGCCGACTTCGCCCGCTTCATCGGCGAGCCCTGGAACGCGGCGCGGAAGTCGTCTTCGCTCATCGCGAGGATTGCCGTCGCCAGCGCCTTGGCATCCTTCCCCGCGATCACCGCCCGCGCCTCGAACGCCGGCTCCTTCACCTCCCGCGCGAACTTCACATTCCACGGGCACACCTCCTGACACACGTCGCACCCGTACACATGCCCGCCCTCGGCGATCGCTTCTCGGAACCCAGCCGGGATCTCCCCCTTCAGCTCGATGGTCAGATAGGAGATGCACTGCGTCGCATCGAGTACGCCCGGCTCCGCGAACGCCTGTGTGGGACACGCGTCCAGGCACGCCCGGCAACTCCCGCAATGCTCGGCGTCGAAGGGCGCGTCGGGGGCCAGCTCCAAATCAACGAACAGTTCCCCGAGGAAGAAGAACGAGCCGAGCTTCGGGTTTATCAGATTCGTATTCTTTCCGAACCAGCCGAGCCCCGCCTTCCGCGCCAAGTCGCGCTCGAGAATGGGTCCCGTATCCACGTACGCCTTGCCGGACACCGGCACGCCGACCTCGCGCTCCACCAGCCGATGCAACGCGTTCAGCCGGTCGAGCATGACGTCGTGGTAGTCGTCGCCGCGCGCATAGCGGGCCACCGGACCCGGCGGCGCGCGTCCTCCGTAGTCGAGCCCAACGACGATGGCGCTCTTCGCTCCGGCAACCGGCAACCGGGTGTCGGCGCGCTTGCCGGCGCCGCGCGCCAGATACGCCATGTCGCCGGCGTACCCGGCGGCGAGCCAGCGCTCGTAGGCCGGCGCGGTGTCGGCCGGCCCCAGCGTCGCGATGCCCGCCAGATCGAAGCCGAGCGCGTAGGCGTGGGCCTTCACGCGCTCCTCGATCGGGCGCGTCACGGCTCGCGCACGGCCCACCGCGCGTAGCGCACCACGTCGGTCGGCGGCGGTACGAAATCGTAGCTGCCATACGCGGTGTGCATGCGCCAGCGCACGTACTCGCGCGACGGCAGCGGTACAAACGGGAACCGCCGGTACCAGCCGCGTTCGCGAAATCGCCACGCCACGCGCATGAGCGCGATGCCGGTGGCAGGCCTAATCAGGGACCGCACCGCGAGCGAGAGGGAGAGGCGCGTCCAGCCCATGCGTTCCAATCTACAGGAACGAGGTCCCGTCGAGCGATCCGGGCACCGGCAACCCCAGCGCGACGAGGGTGCTGGGCATGACGTCGGTTGTGCGCCGTGGCACACCTGCCAGCGGCCGGTTGACGAGCAGCGGGACGGTCATGTGCTCGCGGTGCAGCGCGCCATGCGAACTGACGTGCGGGATGGGCTCGTAGCGCGCCCGGAAGTCCCAATCGCGCGCCGCCGACAGGATGATGTCGCCCGCCCGGGGAGACGCGGCGAGGTGCGCGATCTGGACGATGGAATCGGGGTAGTCGGTGTGCGCGGTGGCGTCGTACGCCTCGTCGGCCGTCACTCCCTGCAGCGCCCGCCCCACCCCCAGCGGGTCGCCGATGGCGGGGAAATACGAGTAGAAGCCGGCCGCGCGCGACACGATCCCCACCTCACCCCGCCGAGACCGAACCTCGCACCGCTCGGTATCGAGCGGGAGCAGGAGCAGGTCCACCGACGGCCGGGCGAGCAGCAAGTCCACCAACGTGCCCCAGCGCGGGGCCAGCGCGGGCCACCACGGGCGCCGGCGCCGGCGGACCTCCAGGAAGACGTGTGCCATGGCGTTCCCGCTCACCATCACGGCCGTCTCGGGAAACGGCGTGATCACCCAAGGGTGCGCAACCACGCGGTGCCCCTGCAGGGTGAACAGGCCGGCGAGATCCTCGTGCCGCCGTACGGGCGAATGCCCGTGGTCGCTCACGATCCACAGGTGCGTGTGCTGCCAGCGGCCTTCACGTTCGGCATCGGCCCGGATGCGCGCCGCCGCGTCGTCCACGATGCGCAGGGCCTCGATCACCATGGGGTGGCCGTGGCCGCGCGCGTGGGAAACCTTATCGACGCCAGTGAACGCGGCGTAGGTGTACGCCGGCCGTTCCTGAGCCACGCGCCGCACGACCTCGTCGGCAATCTCGCGGTCGATCCGCAGCCAGCCGGCCACGTTGCCGCTGAAGTGGGTGCGCGCGGCACGCAGCGCGGAGCGGAGCGTGAGCGCGCCAATGCGGTTGGGGGCCGGCAGCCCGCGGGTGATGACGCTCAGCGCCGCGATACTCGACGGCGCGAGCTCGAAAATCGTGGGGGCGTCGGCGTCGAGGTCGCGATCGAGGGAGCGCATCTGGTAGCCCACGTAGCTGCGCGTGTAGTCGGGCAGGGAGCAGGCTGTGCGTTCGCGGTCGAACCAGCGCAACCCAGGGAGCCCCACGGGTCCCGGAAACCGCCCCATCAGGAACGGCGCATAGGCCGGCCCGGTGACCGACGGAAAGACCGTGCTCACCGCGTGCAGGCCGCCCTCGTCGCGCAGGCGGGCGAGCGCTGGCAACGCGCCGGCGTCGATCGCTCCGGCGAGGGTGTCGGGCCGCACGCCGTCGGCAAGCAGGACGACTACGGCCATCGAGGGTGCCTGAGCACGGGGGGCATGACGGGAGAAACAAGCGCCGGAGCCCCCCACGGGCAACCCGTGCGCTGGCGTCGCATCGGGGACATGGCGTAAACTCCGTGAGCGCGCGCCGCGGGCGCGCGCGTTTCCTTCTTCGCCAGGTACTCGCGCATGTCCGCATTCAAGCGGAGCGGCCCGCCCGCTCACAAGCGTCGCCCCCGCCCGCCCCGTCCCGCCAGAACGGCGTCGGGCAAGACCGCCGATCTCGAGCTGCTCCACTCCGCGGCCCGCGATTCGCGCCAGGGGCTGCGCGAGCGCACCGAAGCCGGGCACATCGCCGCCGGGCGCACGCCGCCATCGCAGAGCCGCCAGTTCCACGGCAGCGGCGCGACGCGCCGGATCGACGATGCCATTCGCGACGTGCAGATCGTGACCGAGGACCAGAAGCTGCTGCAGCGCGCGTCGGACGCGTCCGATTTCACGCGCACCGACCCGTGGCGCGTGATGCGCATCATGGGCGAGTTCATCGAGGGGTTCGACGCCCTGGCGCACGTGACCAAGGGGGTCACGATCTTCGGGTCGGCGCGCACGCACCCCGACGAACCGCAGTACGAGGCCGCCAAGGAAACGGCGCGTCTGCTCGCCCAGGCGGGGTTCGCGGTGATCACGGGTGGGGGCCCGGGTATCATGGAAGCGGCCAACCACGGTGCGAAACTGGGCGGCGGCCTTTCCATCGGGTGCAACATCGAGCTGCCCTTCGAACAGGGAGCCAACCCCTACATCGACACGCTCATCAACTTCCGCTACTTCTTCGTGCGGAAGACGATGTTCATCAAGTACTCGGACGCCTTCATTATCTTCCCTGGCGGTTTCGGCACTCTCGATGAGGCGTTCGAGGCGCTCACGCTCATTCAGACGGGGAAGATCTACCAGTTCCCGGTGGTCTTCTTCGGCCGCCACTACTGGGCCGGATTCATCCGCTGGCTGCAGACGCGCGTGCTCACCGAGGGGAAGATCTCGCCGGGTGACATGGATCTCATGATCGTCACCGACGACCCCGCCGAAGCGGCCAACGTGGTGATCCAGGCACAGCAGAGCCTGACCCCTAACGGTTCTGACCTGCGACGAGGCTGAACGGAATGGCGAAGAAGAAGGCGAGCGGGAAACCAGGGAGCGGCGCGCCGGCGCGCGCGCGCGGCGGATTCAAATCGTCGCGCCACGGCACCGGCAAACGGGCGTCGCCAGCCGGCCCCAAGGCGGCCCAGAAGCAGGCCGCCGAGCAACGCGAAGCGGCGGGCGCGGCCCATACGACCGCCGAGCAGAGCCGCTTCCTGCGCGGCGGCAAGATCGACCCCCGCCGCATCGACGGCCGCGAGACGGTGGTGGACCTGGTGGAGGGCACTTTCCTCGCCTACAACGCCGCGCGGCTGCGCGAAGCGTGCCAGTTGTTCACGCACAAGATGCTCGAGGCCGACGTCACCGTGGGCCTCACGCTCACTGGCGCGTTGACGCCGGCCGGGCTCGGCATGGCGGCGATCATTCCGCTCATCGAGTCGGGCTTCGTGGACTGGGTCGTCTCCACAGGCGCCAATCTGTACCACGACACGCATTTCGGCCTCGGACTGGCCATGCACCGCGGCAATGCGCAGGAATCGGACATCGTGTTGCGCGAGGAAGGCGTGGTGCGCATCTACGACATCTTCTTCGACTACGACGTGCTGCTCTCCACCGACGCATTCTTCCGCAAGATCATCCAGGGCAGGGAATTCCAACGCAGCATGTCGAGCGCCGAGTTCCATTATCTGTGCGGCAAGTACGTGCGCGAGCGCGAGAAGGCCTTGGGCATCGGGCAGAAGTCGCTGCTCTCGGCGGCCTACGCGGCCGGAGTGCCCATCTATACGTCGTCGCCCGGCGATTCGTCCATCGGCATGAACATCGCGGCGCTGGCGCTGGACGGGAACCGGTGCGTGATCGATCCCAATCTCGACGTGAACGAAACGGCGTCGATCGTGCTCGAGGCCAAACGCGGCGGCGGGAAGTCGGGGGTCTTCATCTGCGGCGGCGGCAGCCCCAAGAACTTCATCCTGCAGACCGAGCCGCAGATCCAGGAAGTGCTGGGCATCGACGAGAAGGGCCACGACTATTTTTTACAGATTACTGATGCCAGGCCCGATACGGGCGGACTGTCCGGCGCCACGCCGGCCGAGGCGGTGAGCTGGGGCAAGATCGACCCCGACCGGCTGCCCGATGCGGTGGTGTGCTACCTCGATTCGACCGTCGCCCTGCCGCTGCTCACCTCGTACGCCCACGCCAAGCACGCCAAGCGGCCGCTCAAGCGGCTGTACGACAAACGGGGGGCGATGATGGCCCGGCTGCGGCGCGAGTACGCCAAGGGCGCCGGCTAGGACGTGAGGCGGGGCGGCTCCGAGCCGTCACCCGCCGGCAGCTGCTCGACGTCGCGCAACTTGCGCTCCATGGCGCGCGCCCGCACGGCGACCTGCTCCACGGCTTCGGACGCCAGACCGAGCTTCTTCTGCGCGCCGGACACCGCGTCGGCGAACTTCGCGAACTCCGTGCGCACGCCGGCCAGCAGATGCCACACCTCCTCCGACCGCTCGGCGAGCGCCATCGACCGAAATCCCATCTGCAGGCAGTTGAGCAGCGTGGCAAAGGTCGTGGGGCCGGCCACCATCACGCGGCATTCGGCGCTCAACATCTCGACCATGCCGGGCAGCCGCACGACTTCGGCGAACAAACCCTCGGACGGCAAGAAGAGGATCGCATAGTCGGTGGTGTGGGGCGGATCGATGTACTTGGCGCGGATGTCGTCGGCCGAGCGGCGGACCGCCACCGAGAGCGCCTTCTGGGCCGCGGCCACTCCGGCGGCGTCGGCCCGCTCCTGCGCGTCGAACAGCCGCGCGTAGTCCTCAGCGGGATACTTGCTGTCCACCGGCAGCCACATGCCGCCGGCGTCGGATCCCGGGGCCGGAATGCGGATCGCGAACTCGACAATGGTGTCGCGCAGCGGACTCGGTTTGACATTGCGCGCGAACTGGCCGGGGGCGAGCAACTGCTCGAGCAGCGCCTGGAGCTGCCACTCGCCCAGCACGCCGCGGGTCTTGACGTTGGTGAGCACGCGTTTGAGATCGCCCACGCCCTCGGCAAGCGATTGCATCTCGCCCAGTCCGCGCTGCACCAACGCCAGCCGTTCGTCGAGCGTGCGGGCCACGCGATCCATCGCTGCCGCCGTTTCGTCGCGATTGCGACCCATCTCGTCGCGCACGAGCTGGTCGGCACGGTCCAGCCCTCGCTGGAGTTCCGCGAATCGCCGTTCCATCGCCGCCGCGTCGCCCGGCCGTGTTCGCCGCAGGAGGACGGCCAGCAGCACAACGGCGGCGACGAGCAGCCCGGCGATGGCGACCAGCAGAGGCATGGTCACGCGGCCGCCACCGGCCCGCGAGCCCGGGGCGAGCCCGCGCGCACGTTGCGCACCAGGTTGACGCGGGCATACTCGCCGCGCGAGATCCACCCCGCCCATTCCTCGCCGCCCAGCACGCCGCGCACGATGGCGCGGTCGCTCCACCCCTCGCCGATCCGGCGCTCGATGGCGCCGATCGTCTGCTCCATCCACTCGGCCTTGGCGAGCAGTGCGTTGACGGGATCCGCCACCGGGCCGCGGTGCGCGTCGAACATCCGGGCGGGCCGCAATGCCGCCGCGGCGCGCAGGTCGCGCACCAGCTGCCGGGGGTCCTCGTCGTGGTGCGTCACCTTCACGTGCACTCCCAGCCAGAGATCGGCGGAGAACAGCGTTTCGCGCTCGGGGTCCCAGAACACGCGGTGGTCGCGCGCGTGGCCCGGTGCGGCAATGGCCTCCAGCGATTGCGTCACGAATGGAACGAACGATTCGGTGAACGGTCGCGGCTGGCCCCAGGTATACCGGCGGTAGGCACGGATGCGACGGCCGGCGCGGAGCTCGGCGAGCGAATCGGCAGCGATATCGAGCGGAATCTGACGCCGGGCGAGCAGGGCGACGTTGCCGGCATGATCTTCGTGGGCGTGGGTGATGACGGCGCCTGCGGGGCGCAACTCGTCGAGGGTCGCGACCAGTTCGTCGGCGGCGTCGGGAAACCCGCAATCCAGCAGCACGCCGCGCGTGTAGAACGCGCTCACTTCGTAGCCGAGGGATCGGCTGCGCCAGGTGGACATGCGGAGGCGCGTGACGTCGCCGTGCCGCTCGACGCGGATCATGCCGGGAAGTCTAGCCGGATTGCGCGACGGGCACACCACGGCTGGACGAATGCGCCCAGTGGCTATACTATCCACGTATGCACCATGCGTCCCGAGCGGTGAACTGTTTTCGCACCTCCAGCCCACAGCGGCTATAGGCGGGTGTTCGGGAATTGTCGTAGCATCGGCGCCCGGCCACTCAGCCGGGCGCTTCGATTTCTGTACCTCCTTCGTGCGGTCCCATGATTGAAGCCCTCAAGGAAAAGCTGAGCGAGGAAGTCGCGCGGCTGCAGTACGAACTCAACGTCACGCTTCCCAACGAGATCCGCAAAGCGGTGGAGCTGGGCGACCTGCGCGAGAACAGCGAGTACAAGGCTGCGCTCGAGCGCCAGCAGTTCGTGCAGGCGCGGTTGGGGCATCTGCATCAGCGCCTGAGCAAGCTATCGTCCATCGACCCGTCGCAGATCCCGCCCGACAAGGTGGGGCTGGGCTCGCGCGTCGTCGTGGAGGACAAGAAGTCCAAGGTGCGCGAGACGTACCACCTCGTATTCGGCGACGCGATCGAGTTCGAGGATGGGCACGTGACCATGGCGTCGCCCATCGGGCGCGCGTTGCTCGGCAAGGCGGTGGGCGAGGACGTCATGTTGCGGCTGCCCACGGTCACGCGGCAGCTGCTGGTGGTGGAACTCTATACCATCCACGACGAAGTGTCGGGCAAGCAGTGAGCGGGGCGGGTTGCGCGCGCCCGGTCGTTCAGGCGCCCGCGCCCGGATCGACCCCGAAGATCCGCGCTACCTCGGCGGCGTAATGGTCCACAGCGGCGGACGTCTGCGCCGCGTTCCAGCCGAGGAGCGGCGCCACGTACGCGGCCACCGCGGGCGCGACGCCCACCCCGTGGTCGCTGGTTTCGAATGCCAGCCTGGTGCGACGAACGAGCAGGTCCGCCAGCGTCCGGGCGTGGGCCCGTTCCACTCCCCACCGCAGCTCGCCGAAGCGCCATGATAGTCCTGGTATAATCCTGGCGGCCGACGCGGCATCGGCGGCACAGGCCGCGTCGCGTGCCGGCCCGTCGTCGGCGAGCGGCACGTGCGCCGTGGTACAGGGGCGGCCGCCCCCGATGCGGCGTGCCGCCACGTCCACGACCTGGGCCGCCATGATGCGGTACGTGGTGAGCTTGCCGCCGGTGATCGTCACGACGCCGGCCGGCGTGACCTGGATGGCATGCTCGCGCGACGCGGCATTGGGCGAGTCGGCGGTGGTGGCCACGAGCGGCCGGATGCCGGCCCAGGCGCTCACCACGTCGCTGCGGCCGAGATGGGCGGCGGGGAAGAAGGTATTCGCGGCCCGTAGGAGATACGCCACGTCGTCCTCCGAGGCACGCACCTCGTCGGGCCGCGCCGAGGTGAACGTGTCGGTGGTGCCGAACACCGTGAACGCGCCGGCCGGGAGGGCGAACATCACCCGTCCGTCGGTGGGTGAGAGAAGCGTGAGCGCGGCCGTGTTGCCCACGCGGTCCCGCGGCACCAGGATGTGCGTGCCCTTGCTGCCGCGCACGCGTGGGCGATCGGCGGCGCCCTCGAGCTTGCGCACGTCGTCGCTCCACGGGCCGGTAGCGTTCACCGTGGCACGGGCCAGCACGTCCACGGCGTCGCCCGTCAGGCGGTCCACGAGGTGCGCTCCCACGGCCCGGCCGCGCGCCAGCGCGAACGCATCCACCGCGACGTGATTGAGCACCACCGCGCCGGCGCGCTCGGCGTCGAGCACGTTGGCCAGCGTGAGGCGCGCGTCGTCGGTGGCCGCATCGTAGTACGACACGCCGCCCTCGAGCCCGTCGGAGGCCAACCGCGGCTCCTCATCCTGCACCGCCGCCACCGACAGCCGTTGATGGCGGTGCACGTTGTGGAACATGGCCAGGGCGTCGTACAGCGTGACGCCGGCAAGCACCTTCCAGTACGGCACCCGGGCTCCGACGTACACCGGCCACACGAAGCGCAGCGGGTGCACGAGATGCGGGGCCAGCCTGAGCAGGCGCCGTCGTTCGCTGCTGGCTTCGAACACCAGCTTGAGCTGCCCGTGCTCGAGGTAGCGCAGCCCGCCGTGGATGAGGCGCGAACTCCGGCTGGAAGTGCCGCTGGCGAAGTCGTTCCTGTCGACGAGCAGCACCTGGAACCCGCGCAGCGCGGCATCGCGGGCAATGCCGGCCCCGGTGATGCCGCCGCCGACCACCAGCAGGTCGAACGATGCGCCGGGCGCGGGAAGGCGGGGGGCGGAGGTCGGCATTGGCATCCAAGAACCTGCCACGTCGCGCGGCGGGGAACAAGCGACGCACTGTCTGGCGACGGATCGCGGACCGTCTAAGTTCAGGACATGCCGACTTTCGGGAACGGGCGCCGGGTGGCGATCGTGGCGGGCGTGCGTACGCCGTTCGCGCGCGCCGGCACCGTGCTCCGCTCGTTCAGTGCCATCGAGTTGGGGAGACTGGCGGTATCGGAACTGATGCAGCGCACCGAACTGGACGGCGCGCTGGTCGAAGCCATCGTCTACGGCACCGTCGTGCATTCGGTTCTCGCCCCCAACATCGCGCGCGAGATCGGGCTCATGCCGGCGCTCCCCAAGGGGGTGGACGCATACACCGTGAGCCGCGCTTGCGCATCGTCGAACCAGGCGATCACCGATGCGGCGGACCAGATTGCGCTCGGCCACCGCGATGTCGTGATCGCGGGGGGGGCCGAATCCCTCTCCAACGTTCCGATCCTGCATTCCCGCGGCATGTCCGACGCGCTCGTCGCCGCATCGCGGGCCAAGTCGCTGGGCGGCCGGTTGAGCGCCTTGGCGCGCATCCGTCCGCGCGATCTGGTGCCGATCACGCCGGCGATCGCCGAGCCCTCCACGGGCGAGACGATGGGGCAGAGCGCCGAGAAGATGGCCAAGATCAACCGTATCCCGCGCGAGGACCAGGACCAGTTCGCGCTGCGGTCGCACCGCCTGGCCGCGGTGGGTACGCAGGACGGCCGCCTCACCGCGGAAATCAGTACGGTGTGGGTGCCGCCCAGGTACGACCTCGCGGTATCGAGCGACAATGGGATCCGCACGGAAACCAGCATCGAGCAGCTGCGGCTGCTCAAGCCGGTGTTCGATCGGCGCTACGGTTCGGTGACGGCGGGCAACTCATCGCCCCTCACCGACGGCGCGAGCGCGGTGCTGCTGATGAGCGAGGAGCGCGCCCGCACACTGGGCTACGCGCCGCTGGCGTTCATCCGCTCTTACTCGTACGCCGCGCTCGACCCCGGCGAGCAGCTGCTCATGGCGCCGGTGCTGGCTGCCCCGGTCGCGCTGCACCGCGCCGGGCTCTCGCTCTCGGACATGGACCTGGTGGAGATGCACGAGGCGTTTGCAGCGCAGGTGCTGTGTAATCTGCGTGGCTTCGAATCGCGGGAGTGGGCCGCCCGGGCCGGATTCTCCGAACCGGTGGGTGAAGTGGACCGCTCGCGGCTCAACGTGTTGGGGGGCTCGCTCGCCATCGGGCATCCCTTCGGCGCTACGGGTGGACGCATCCTCACGACGCTGGCCAACGAGCTGGCGCGGCGGGGCGGACAATTCGGCCTGATGACGGTGTGCGCCGCAGGTGGACTGGGGCACGCGATGGTCATCGAGCGCGCATAGAGAGCCACGGGGACGCCATGATCAGCCTCGACCGCGAGAACGACGTTCTCATCGTCACCCTGGACCTGCCGGGCGAGCCGGTAAACAAGCTGACGCCGGAACTGGGCGAGGCGCTCGCACGCGTGATCGCCGAGACCGAGGGCGACTCGACGGTGCGGGCGTGGGTCGTGACGAGCGGCA
Source organism: Gemmatimonadaceae bacterium (assembly GCA_035533015.1). Classification (NCBI taxonomy): domain Bacteria; kingdom Pseudomonadati; phylum Gemmatimonadota; class Gemmatimonadia; order Gemmatimonadales; family Gemmatimonadaceae; species Gemmatimonadaceae bacterium. Next base: position 18,794 of record DATLUQ010000044.1, read on the forward strand.
AGAAGGACTCGTTCATCGCCGGCGCCGACATCGGGCAGTTCCTGGAATTCCGTCGGGAAATGGACGCGGCGCAGACCAGCCAGCAGGGCCAGGCACTGCTCGGCGCACTGGCCGCACTTCGCGTGCCGGTGGTGGCGGCGATCCACGGCGCGTGCCTGGGCGGGGGGCTCGAGCTGGCGCTGGCCTGCCGCTACCGGATCTGCACCGATCACCCCAAGACGCTCCTCGCGGTTCCCGAAGTGCAGCTCGGGCTGATTCCCGGGCTCGGGGGCACGCAGCGGCTGCCCCGGCTGATCGGGCTGCAGGCGGCGTTGGACATGATCCTCACCGGAAAGAACGTGCGCGCCAAGAAGGCGCTGCAGCTCGGCCTGGTGGACGAGATGGTGCACCCGGCCCTGCTGCACGACGTGGCCGTGGCGCGGGCATTAGAGTTGGCGAATGGCACGCGGCGCCCGGTGCGGCGGGGCCGCGGCGCGGGGCCGTCGGGGTTCGTACTCGATACCAACTTCGCCGGCCGGAGCGTGGTGTTCCGCAAGGCGCGCGAGAGCGTGCTGTCCAAGACGCATGGCCACTTCCCGGCACCGCTGGCCGCCCTGGACGTCGTCCACACCGGCTTCGAGCGCGGGATGGCGGAAGGCCTGCGCGAGGAATCCCGCCGGTTCGGCGAGTTGGCGATGAGCGGGGTGTCGCGGGAGCTCATCTTCCTCTTCTTCGCCACGACCGCGCTCAAGAAGGATCCGGGCGTCGAGCCGCCGGCGCCGCCGCCGTGCGACGTGCACACGCTTGGCGTGCTCGGGGCCGGATTCATGGGAGCCGGAATTGCCGGCGTGGCCGCGCAGCGCGGCACCGTGGTGCGTCTCAAGGACACCGATACCGCGCGGGTCGGGAAGGGACTCGCCGCCGTGTACGAGGTGCTCCACGAGCCACTCGCCAAGCACCGCATCACCCGCCAGGAGTTCGCCGACCAACTCAGTCTGGTGAGTGGCACCACGGCGTACTCCGGTTTCGGCAACGCCGAGTTGGTCATCGAAGCGGTGTTCGAGGACCTCGACCTCAAGCACCGCGTGCTCCGCGAGGTGGAGCCGGCCATGGCCTCCGACGCGGTGTACGCCTCGAACACGAGCACCATTCCCATCGCCCGCATCGCCGAGGCGGCGTCCCGCCCCGAGCGCGTGCTGGGCATGCACTTCTTCTCCCCCGTGCACCGCATGCCACTGCTCGAGGTCATCGTAACGCCGCGCACCGACAAGGCGGCGGTCGTGACCGCGGTGAATTACGGTCGCGCGCTCGGCAAGACCGTCATCGTCGTGCACGACGGGCCCGGGTTCTACACGACGCGAACGCTCTCGGCGTACATCAACGAAGCCGGGATCCTGCTCGACGAAGGCGCGGCCATCGAGTCCATCGACCGGGCGCTGGTCGAGTTCGGATTCCCCGTGGGCCCGATCACGCTGCTCGACGAAGTGGGCATCGACGTCGGCGGCAAGGTCGGGCTCGTGCTCTCCGAGGCGTTTGGCCGCCGGATGGCGGCGTCGCAGGCGCTGACCCGCGTGGTCGAGTCGGGGCGGACAGGACGCAAGGGCGGTTCGGGGTTCTACCGGTACGATAAAGGGGGCACGAAGGGCGCGGTGGACCCCATGGTGTACACCTTGTTCGGGGCCGGCGACGCACGGAATCCCATACCGAGTGGGGAGATCTCCGAGCGCTGCGCGCTCGCCATGGTCAACGAAGCCGCCCACTGTCTGCAGGAGGGCATCCTCCGCTCGCCCCGTGACGGCGACATTGGCGCCGTGTTCGGCATCGGCTTCCCGCCCTTCCGGGGCGGCCCGTTCCGCTACATTGATAGCCTGGGCGCCGATGAAGTCGTGCGCCGCCTCGAGGACCTGCACGGCCGCTTTCCGGCCCGGTTCGCACCGGCCGAGTTGCTTGTCGACATGGCCCGGGCGCGGCGCCGGTTCTACCCGGCCGAAGGCAAACCGGTATGACGCCTCATTCCGTCGAGGTGCTGTGACTCCACCCCTGGTGGTAAGGTCTGAGCCATATGGATGGAAGCGCTGACGCGCTGATCGTCGAGCGGGTGCTCGCCGGTGACGTGGAAGCGTTCGCGACGCTCGTCGAGCGGTATCGCGACCGCTGCATACGCTACGCGATGCACATGCTCGGCAACCGCGAGGACGCGGACGAAGTGACGCAGGACACGTTCGTGCGGGCGTACCGGTCGCTCGGCAGGTGCGAGGATCCGGAACGGTTCGGGGCTTGGCTGTTTCGCATTCTGGTCAACCGCTGCCGGACGGCGGGAGCGCGGCGGGCGCGACGCGCCCGCACGTTCCTCGACGATGAGGCGGCCCTGCTCACGGCGGCGGAAGAGCACCCGGCCGAGCAGTGGGCATGGCGGGAGGAGATCGAGCGGGCGCTGGACGAATTGCGGCCGGAACAACGCGAAGCGTTCCTGCTCAAGTATGTCGAAGGATTGGGCTACGACGAGATGGCGGAGTTGACGGGCGTCGGCGTATCGGCGCTCAAGATGCGGGTGATGCGCGCGTGTGATCGGCTGCGCGTGCTGTTGAAGGAGGCTCGTAGTGCGTGAGATGAACCGGTCCCGGCTGGACGACATGGTGACGCACCTGCGCCGCCCCGTGCCCTGCGCCCCGTCGTTCGATGCGCGCGTGATGCGCGCCATTCGTGCGGTAGCGCGCCAGCCGTTGCGCATCATCACGCCCTTCGTGCCGCGCTGGCGGGTCTGGTCGGCGTTCGCTGCCGTCGCCGCTGGCATGCTCGCCGTCGCCGTCCTGCCGTCCGTACGCCGGGTCCAGGGCCACCCGGTGCAGTTCGTTCTCGTGGCGCCCGACGCCAAGACCGTCCAAGTGGTGGGCGACTTCAATGGCTGGGACGCCCGCCATGCCGCATACGCCGCCGAGAATCGCGGTGGCGGCGTGTGGTCCGTGACCGCGCCCATCCCCCCAGGGCACCATCGCTACGCCTTCGTGGTAGACGACTCCCTGTGGGTTCCCGATCCCGCCGCGCCCCGAGTGGCCGACGAAGACTTCGGACTGCCCAACTCGGCCTTGGTCGTCGAAAACACGCCTTGATGCGGTGGCGGTGGTGCGTGCCGGCGATGTTGTTCCTCGCCACGGCGGCTTCGGCACAACGCAGTCAATTGGCGCGCCTCGACTCGGCGCTCGATCCGGCGACGCGTGTGGCCGTCCTTGCCGTCGTCGACTCGGCACGCGTCGCCAGACTCCCCGCCGACGCGCTCATCAATAAGGCGCTCGAAGGCGCGGGCAAACGCGCCGACGGCCCACGCATCGTGGCCGCCGTGCGCGCACTGGCCGGTGAAATGCGCGTGGCCCGGGGTGCGCTGGGCACGGGCTCCCGACCCGATGAGATCACGGCCGGTGCACACGCGCTGCATGCCGGCGTTGCCCCGGCCCAGCTCACCCGGGTGCGCCGGTCCGGGGTGGGCCGCGAACTCTCGACGCCGCTGATGGTGCTCACCGACCTCGTCGCCCGTGGGGTGCCCCCGGCCACGGCGTCGTCGGTGGTCATCATGCTGGAGCGGGCCGGCTTGCGCGACGCGGATTTCACGGCCTATCAGCGCAGCGTGCGTCAGGATATCGAGAGCGGCGCCGCGCCAGCGGTGGCCGCGACCACGCGGGCGCGCGGCGCGAGCCTCCGCGGCCGCGGCTCGTCCGCGCCCCGACCCGAGTCCTGAGCGCTCCCTAGACCGTAACGGCGCGAACAGGGTACAATTCCCCTGTCCCTGCGCCCGTTTCTCCATTCCGTGAGACGCACCATGGCCCGTTCGTACCCTCGCGTTCTGGCGCCGCTTGCTGCGGCCGTCCTTGCCGCCTGCGGCGGCGCTGGCGCGCCTCCCGCCGGAGGCCCCACCCCCCGCGGGGGGCCGCGCACCGAGCGCATCGGCCGCGGCGCCGAGGCGGTCGCCGCGGTGAACGTGCATGCCATCTATCCCACGAACTTCACCAACCGGCGGCCGCTCACGCGCGCCGAGCGAACGTCCTTCACCGAGACGTCGCACTACGATGACGTGATCGCGTTCATCGATTCGCTCAAGACGCTGGACAGCAGCCAGATCGCGACGGGCGACATCGGCAAGACGAGCGAAGGTCGCGAGATCCCCTACGTTGTTGCCTCCCGCCCGCGCGTCGCCACCGCCGCCGAGGCCAAACGCCTCAACCGGCCGATCGTCTACGTGCAAGCGGACATCCATGGCGGCGAGGTGGCGGGGAAGGAAGCCATGCTCGCCATGTTGCGCGAGCTGACGGCGGACAAGAACCCCAACGTGCTCGACTCGCTCGTGCTGATGGTCGTGCCGATCTACAATGCCGACGGCAACGACAGGTTCGGCCCGCAGGCCGTCAACCGGCCGTCGCAGGACGGCCCGGAAATGATCGGCCAGCGCGCCAATGGACAGGGTCTGGACCTCAACCGCGACTACATCAAGGCCGAAGCCCCGGAAACGCGGGCCTCGCTTCGCATGTTCGACAGCTGGGACCCCGACGTCTTTGTCGACCTCCACACCACCGATGGCACGTACCACGGGTACGCGTTGACCTACGCGGGATCGCTGAGTCCGGCCGCCAAGTTCACCGGGCCGTTCACCATGGACACGCTGTTGCCGGCGGTGCGGCGCAACCTGCTGGCCCGCGAGCGCATCCAGACGTTCGACTATGGTAACGTGGAGACGCCCAAGGGGCTCCCGCGCGGCTGGTACACCTACGATTCGCGGCCACGCTACGGCACCAACTACTACGGCCTTCGCGGCCGCATTGCGGTGCTCGGCGAGGTCTATTCGCACGATCCGTTCCGCACCCGCATCAGTTCCACCTACGCGTTCGTCGGCGAGTTGTTGTCGCTGCTCGCCGCCAATAAGGACGAGATCGTGGGGGTGGCGCACGAGGCCGACCGCATGACCATCGCCGCCGGCACCACCCCGGCCGACGCGCCGTACATCTCGCTCCGTTCCGAATACACGCAGCACCCGAGCTACGCCGACATCATTCTGGAGGACCTCGGCAAGCTGCCCGACAGCACGGAAAAGCTCCCGGGCGTGACCCGCGGCTACAAGCGCATTGGCAAGTTCCACACCGAACGAATGCCGGTGTACGACCGCTTCGAATCCACGCTCGAACGGCGCATGCCGGTTGCCTACGCCTTCGGACCCGAGCAGCAGGCCCTGGTTGAACGGCTCCAGCTGCACGGCGTGTTCGTGGAGCAGTTGGTGGACTCGCTGAACGTGGCGGCCGAGCGGTTCGGCATCGACTCGGTGGTGCGGAACGCCACCGAGTTCCAGGGGCACCACGAAGAGCGCTTGGCGGGGCTCTGGTCGTCACTGGCCGTGACCCTTCCGCCCGGCACCTACGTCGTGCGCGAGGCCCAGCCCCTTGCCATCCTCGCCATGTACCTGCTCGAGCCGGAGAGCGACGACGGGTTCACGACGTGGAACGTGATGGACCCGTGGATCGGCCCGGGTCGGAACTATCCCGTGCTGCGGATCGTCGAGCCGTTCGGGGTGAACGCGCCGCTGCGGCCGGTGAAACCCTGACGACAACGGCCCGCGCCGGCGCGCGGGCCGTCTATTTTTCGGGTAGTCCCGTGCCTTCGACTTACTGAGGTCGCATGTTCCGCTCCACCCTCCTGTACCTGTCCAATCAGCCGCGCGTGTTCCGGTTCGTCCGCAAGAATCGGCTGGCCAAATCGTTCGCGCGCCGGTTCGTGGCAGGCGAGCGACTCGACGACGCGATCGAGGCGGTGCGCGCCCTCAATGCGAAGGGCATCTCGGCTTCGCTCGATCTTCTCGGCGAGAGCGTGTCGAACGAGCGCGAGGCGCGCGCCGCCCGCGACGAGTACCTCACGATCCTCGACCGCATCAATGAGAGCGGGCTCGATGCCAACGTATCGCTCAAGCCCACCGCCATGGGACTCGACATCTCCGAGGAGTTGTGCGTATCGATCCTGTGGGACGTGCTGGAACGGGCCCAGCGGTACGGCACGTTCGTGCGCCTCGACATGGAGTCGAGCGTGTACACCGAGCGCACGCTGCGCCTGTTCGAGGAGCGGCTCTACCCGAGCTTCAAGCAGCATGTGGGTATCGTGCTGCAGAGCTACCTCTACCGCACGCTGGCCGACGTCGAGCGCGCCCTGGAGATCAAGTGCCGCGTCCGCCTGTGCAAGGGCGCGTACAAGGAACCGCCGGCCGTGGCGTACCCCGACAAGAAGGACGTGGACGCCAACTACGTGAAGTGCCTTGACGCGTTGCTCGAGCGCGGCACGTATCCGGCCGTCGCCACGCACGACCCGGCCATGGTGGCCGAGGCCAAACGCTTTGCAACGGAACGGGGCATCGCCACCGACCGGTTCGAGTTCCAGATGCTCTACGGCGTCCGTCGCGATCTGCAGGACCAACTCGTGCGCGAGGGGTACCGCCTGCGGGTGTACGTGCCGTTTGGCACGCAGTGGTATCCGTACCTCATGCGGAGGCTGGCCGAGCGTCCGGCGAACGTCGCCTTCATCACCGGCAACGTCCTGCGCGAAATGGTTGGCGTCCGACGTTGATCATGGCCGGACAATTCCTTCCCGCCGATCACGCCAAGGGCGACGCCAATACGCTCGGCGGGTACATGGCCGTGCACGACCGGCCCGCCGCGTTCGAAGGGTCGGACGGCTTCTCGTACAGTGTCGAGATCGCCACCGATGAAACGAGTGACCCGGAGCGCCCGTTCGGCGCCTACCTGCTGTTCGTACAGTGGGCGCGCATCGGCGCGGCATCGCCGCTGGGCCACCTCGAGACCGACTTCCTGGCGCGCGCCGAATCGGAGCGCACGGCGCGGGACGCAGCGGGCGCGATAGCGCTGGCCGAGGTGAAGCGAACGCTCGACGCGCTGATCGCCGGGCGCGCGGCTGGCGCCCCGGCCCGCCGGTGGTGGGACGCGACTCGCGCCGACGACGCCGGATCGCCGTGATCGACACGGACGCGTTGACTGGTACGGTCACGCAGGGGACCGGCGGGGTGTGGCGCGTGCTCACACCGGACGGATTGATGCATGAGGTGTCGCTGCGCGGCCGGCTGAAGAAGGCCGACGTGGGGCGGCGCGCCGGCGGGACGATCCGGCGCGACACCGAGGCGGCGGCACAGGAGACCGTCAAGCTCGCCGTGGGCGACCGTGTACGGTTGGAGCGCGACGAGCGCGGGCAAACGCTGGCCATCGCCGAGATCCGGCCGCGCACCTCGCGCCTGGCCCGGCGCGCCCCCGGGGGGGCGCGCGGCGAACGCGTGATCGCCGCGAACGTGGACCAGGTGGTGGTCGTGTTCGCCGCGGCCCGCCCGGACCCGCACCCGCGCATGATCGACCGGTTCCTCGTCATCGCCGAGGCCAATGGGCTCTCGGCACGCATCGTGGTGAACAAGGTGGATCTGGTGGGGCTCGACGAGGCGCGCGCGCGGTTTGCCGCGTATCCCCGGGCCGGGTATCCCATGCATTTCACGAGTGCGAAGCGGGGCGACGGGTTGGAGGAGCTGCGGGACGCTCTGGGCGGGCGCACGTCGGTGCTCACGGGTCCGAGCGGGACCGGAAAATCGTCGCTGCTCAACGCCCTCTTTCCGGGACTCGACTTGCGCGTGGGCGAGATCAGCGCCTCGGTCAACAAGGGACGCCACACCACGGTGGGGGCGCTGCTCCATCCGCTGCCCGCGTCGGTGGGAGGGTTCGTGGTCGACACGCCAGGGCTGCGCGAGGTCGGCATGTGGGAACTGCCCGCGGAGCGGCTGGATCAGTGTTTTCCCGAGATCCGGGCACGCCGCACGCAATGCCGGTTCGCCGATTGCCGGCACGGTGTGGAGCCCGACTGCGAGGTGCGCGCCGCCGTGGAACGGGGCGACGTGAGCGTCGAGCGGTATGAAAGTTATCTAAAGCTCTCGGAGGAGCTGGCCGAGGAGAAGGGGGAGTGGTAGGGGGAACTGCCCGAACGAGCGTCGAGAGATCAGCGAACGCGCGCCAACACAACGGCCCCCGAGCCAGAGACTCGGGGGCCGTTGTCCTACCATTGCCGTCTAGTGCTTCATCAGGATCAGGAACTTGGACGTGGCCCAGAACTTCTCCGGTTGGGTGATGTGGAGCCCGCCGACGATCTTGTTGTCCCGCGTCTCGAACGCCTTGGCGTATTGCGGGTCCTGGTGTGTGAAGATCAGATATTCACCGTCTGGCAGCGTGAGACTCGTGTCCTTGGTGATGTCGATGCGAGTGAATGCCGTGGGGTCGAGCGACAGCACCGGCACCACCGGGCGGTTGCCCACCAGCCAGAACGACCTGCGGCCTTGCTCCATGAGCACGCCCATCTTCACCAGGTCGTCGCGCGTCCCCGCCACGTAGTAGGCGGTGTTCTTCTGACGCGTGAGATCGGTGACCGTGTCGGTGAGCGCCGCCTTGACCGAGGTCAGCGTGTCCACGCTGCCCTTGAGTGACGCGATCTGCACGTTCTGCGAATCGACGATCGCCTGGAATTCCTTCTTCTGCTGATCCACCGTCTGCCGGAAGTCGGCGATCGTCTGCTCGTACTGTGCGATCTGCTGCGTCAGGGTGGAGTCGTGTTTGGACAGCGAGACCGCCTGCACCCGCAGTTGGCGGAGCCGAGCGTCGGTGGCATCGAGCCGCTCCACGAGGGTGTGGATCTTGGTGATCACCTCCTCGCGGTCCTCCTTGATCTTGGTGGCCTCAGCCGGTGTCGCGAGCGCCGTGGCCGTCTTCGCCTTTGGCATGCTGCGAGCCTTGGCGATCTCGGCGTTGATGTCGTTCACGAACTGCGTCGAAACCAGCATGTCGTTCAGCAGCTGGTTCTTCACGTTGAGGAGCGAGTCCTGGCGCAAGGAATCCGCCTTGGCCAGCTCGACGAGCTGTTGCTTGGCTTTGGTATCACAAGCGAACAGCGCTGGGATGAGTAATACGAGTGCGAGTCTCTTCACGGGTACGGCCCCCCTTGGGGGTGGTTTGGGGTTACCAGCTGCCACGTTCACCGACCATCTGAATGACATTCGCCAACCGGTCGGCGGCGTGCCGCCAATTGGTTTCCACCGCGCGTTGCGCGGTGTCCGGCCGACCGTCGTCGATAGCGGCGATGATCGCGTCGTGCTCCTCGACCGAGGATCGAATGTCCCCGGTCAGCATGCTGATGTACATCCGGATGTATCGCTCCGCCTGCGGTTTGGCCGCGTCGTGCAAGGCGATAAGCCGAGGGCCTTCCCCTGCTTCTACCACGCAGCGGTGAAAACGTTCATCAGCGTCGTATAAACGGCTGTGGTCCACCGGGGCGGCCCTGCCGGCTTTGAGGAACTCGGCGTTCAGCGCGCGCAGGTCCCGGACGAGCGGTTTCCGCGCCTCGGAGGCCAGTTCGGCGGCGCGCCGGGCCCCCAGGCCCTCGAGCGCCCCCACCAGATCGAGCAGTTCGTGCACATCGTCGCGGGTAAGGGGGGCCACGGTGAGGCGCGACTGCTGCGCCCCCGGCGCGCCCATCACGTAGCCCTCCTGCTGGAGCCGCTGCAGCGCCTCGCGCACGGGCGTACGGCTCACCCCGAGACGGCTGGCGATCTCCGTCTCGACAATGCGGCTGCCCGGGGCGACGAGTCCCTGGACGATCAGGTCGCGCAGCCGGGTGTAAACCTGCTCGGGCCGGGAGCCATGGGCCACCGATCCGCGCGCGGTCTGGGCGCGTGAACTACGGGAAGAGGGCTTTCGCGAGGGCATGGACTGGCGTGAGGCTGGGGAACCCTCGCCAATATACGCGATCCAGGCCGCTCCGCGGACCCCTTGCTGCCGAAATCGGGAGCCAAGTATTCGGCAGATATGCATGCCAATATGCATACACTGAACGAGACCCGCCGCCGTCCCATGCGGTAGCATCCCGCCGCACGGGGGCCCATTTTGAGACGATGCGATACCGCCGCCGTGCCGCGTCCGCCTTTGTGCTCCTTGGCCTCGCCATCGCCGCTTGCCGCCGTCAACCGCCCAAGCCGCCGCTGTCCCCCTCGCCCCCCCCGGTGGAATTCGGCGTCCACGTGGCCAGCGCCGCCAACGCCATGGCTAGCCTCCGGTTCAAGGTGACCGTGACGGGATCGCTCGAACTCGGTATCCGTGCGCCGTTCTTCGCCATGCAGCGCGACAAGTCCCTGATCCTGTCCACGCCCGCCGACCTTCTCGTGAACAAGGGCACCGGATCGGCCGTGATCGCGGCCGCCGACTCGAGCGCGATCCTCACCGTCATGCCGCTCGACTCCAGCGACGTGGGCGTCGCCAGCGCCCGCGGCCACGCGGTGCGCATCGAACGGGTGGGCGACACCCGGCATCTCACCGCGGCTCCTGTCTCCCCTTTGCCCAAGGTCAAGCGATGACCCCGACGTCTCCCCACCTTCCCCGCCGCGGATTCCTGGCCCGGGTCGCCACCGGCGCGGCCGTCCTTGCCGCCGGCCTGCCGTCGGTGGTGCGCGCCGAGCGTGTGCTGCGCCCGGCCGGACCGGATCCCGACTACTGGCTCGATGCGCTCACTGGCAAACACCGGCAGATCTTCGACGTGCTCAGCGCCGGCAAGGCCGGCGAGGCCACGGCGTTCGCTCGCAACTTCCTCAACGCGAACAACGACGGTTACGGCCTCACCGACGCCGAGGTCAACGCCGTGGTCTCGTTCCGGCACATGGCGTTCGCCATGGGCCTCAATGACGCGATGTGGAACAAGTACCGGCTCGGGGAATTGATCGGCTACGACGATCCGGGCACCAAGGCGCCAGCGCTGCGCAACACGGCGGCCGGCGCGCCCGACGACACGCGCCCGAACAGCAGCGCTCTGGCCGCGCTGCACGCGCGCGGCGTGGTATTCCCGGTATGCGGCATGGCGATGGCCTTCTATTCCGGAACGGCCGCGCGCAAGGCCGGAACTGACGCCGCCACTGTGCTCGCCGACTTCCGCGCCAACCTGGTACCCGGCGCCGTCGAGGTGGTGGCGGGCGTGATCGCAGTGAACCGCGCTCAGGAGCGTGGCCTGAGCTATGTGTACGTGGGGTGAACGCACCGCCGCGCCGCATCCTGCTCGCCGACGCCGACGCGTTCTTCGTGGCGGTTGCCCGCATGGAGGACCCAGACGGTGTGGGCCGCGCGCCCCTGCTCATCGTGGGCGGCACGCGTGCAAGCCGGGGCGTCGTGTGCTCGGCATCCTACGAGACGCGGGCCTACGGCGTTCGCTCGGCCATGCCGATCGCCCGGGCCCTTCGCCTGTGTCCCGACGCGGTGTGCGTGCCCGTGCCGCGCAAGGCGTGCGCACAGAAGAGCGGTGAGATCCGGCAGGTGCTCGAACGTTTCGCGCCTGTGGTCGAGGCGGCGAGCATCGACGAGTGGTATCTCGATCTGGCCGGCACCGAAGCGCTCTACCGCCAGGAGCCGCTGGCCACGACGGCGCACCGGATGCGCGACGCGATCCGCCGCGACACGGGGCTTCACGTATCCTTCGGTGGCGGCACCTCGAAGCTCGTGGCCAAACTTGCCGTCGAGCGCGCCAAGCCCAAGGCCGGTCACGATGCCGACGGAGTGTATGTGGTTCCTGCGGGGGGTGAGGCGACCTTCCTGCACGGCGTTCCGCTGGCCGACATCCCGATGATCGGCCCGCGCTTCCAGGAGAGGCTGGTCCGGTTCGGCATGCACACCGTGCCCGACGTGCTGGCGTACGATGAGGCCGCACTGGCCCACTGGCTCGGTGCGCGTGAGGCGCGGTGGCTGTACGAACGGGTGCGCGGCATCGACGACCGCGACGTCGCCCCGCGCCTCGACACGAAGAGCATCAGCCGCGATGAGACCTTCCCAGAGGATCTCACCGACGATGGAGCGCTCGGTCACGAACTGCTGGCACTCGTCACGCGAGCTGCGGCCGACCTGCGCGCCGAGGGGTTGCGGGCCCGAACGGTCACAGTGCGCATTCGCGATCACGATTTTCGCACACGCTCGGCGAGCCGCACGGTCGAGCAGGGCGTGATCAGCGACCGCGTGATCCTCGCATTGGCCCGATCGCTGCTGTCTCGGCTACGGGCGGGGCGTCGCGTGCCCGCGCGGCTGCTCAGCGTGGCCTTGTCATCGCTGGCCGAAGACGAAACGGCCGACCAACTCGCGCTGTTCGATGGCGACCGGGATCCGGTCGCCGAAACGGACCGCGACCGCGCGGTGGCCCGTGCCGTGGATCGGGTACGCGCGAAATTCGGTCCGCGGGGTATCGGGCCGGGCGGCGTCTAGCGCCACCCGACCTGCGGGCGCTCAGGTATCGAGCAGCCGCTTGGGCGCGCCGCGTCCGTCGTCATACGCCACCGGAGCTGTGGTCGAGATGGCGCCTGCGGGCAGCGAGGACGCCGGCCGCACACGCTCGAGTTCCGGTTCGTTGATCGATTCTCCGACATCCTTGATGCCCCGCTTGAATTCGCGAATGCCTTTGCCCAGCGACGACCCGATTTCCGGGATGCGCTTGCCGCCGAACAGCACCAGCACGATGAGCAGGACCATCATCAGTTTTTCTGGCCCAAAACCGTCGAACATCCGTCCTCCATGGCGCACGCGTGCGCGACCGTAATGTGGGACAGTACGGACCCGGAGTTCGTTAAGGCTCCGGACGACTGTCACCGTCAGAAATATCGAGCCCTCCGGGCGCTCAGCGGGAGCGCGCGCGGCGGGCTTAATGGATTCTTAGTCGGTCGCAGCCAGAACGGACAGAGGGGGTGGGGCGAAACCGGCAGCGGGAGCACCGAGCCGCCCGATGCCGGCGGCATTGCTCCCGCTACTCGTGATCGGCCGCCGCGAACGCGGCCGCTGGGGCGGCGCCGGGATCGCGGGGGGTCAGCAGATACTCCAGCGGGTCGACGTGACGGCCATTCACGATCACCTCGAAGTGCACGTGCGGAGCCGTGGATAGTCCGGTGGACCCCACCTTTGCGATCACCGCGCCGGCTGCCACGTAGTCGCCGTCCTGCACGAGGATACGCTCGCAGTGGGCATACAGCGTCTTGACGCCGCCACCGTGGTCCAACTCCACCACCAGACCGTACCCGAGGCGGGGTCCGACGAACATCACGCGCCCGTCGGCTGGCGCCCGGATGCTCGTGCCGAGCGGCGCCGCGATATCCACGCCTTCGTGCGGGCGGAACAGATTGAGAATGGGCTCCCATCGCGACCGGGAAAACCGGCTGGTGATGGTGCCCGACACGGGGAGCACGACCCCGGCCGCGGCGGCACCGGCCCCCTCGGACTCGGAGCGCTCCGCGACCCGCGCGATGAGCGTCAGACCGTGCGCCACACGGGCCGTGATGGCGGCTAGGCGCAGGGCCGAATCGGCGCGCTGGTTCGCGGACTGCAGGCTGTCGTTGAGCGTGAGGACGAGCCGATGCACGTCGGCCAGCTGGACGGCGCTGGCATTCACCTGCAGCGCCTGAGTCATAGACCAACCCGTATAGGCGACGAACGCCAGCGCCGCCCCCCAGGCCACCCCGCGCACGTGCCGGCCGTGCAGGCGCACCGTGTGGGTCTTGGTCGTCGGTTCGGGTGGGACGATGAGGATCGTCCAGATGCGGCGGGGCCGCGGCGCTTGGGCGTTGGGCATGGAGAGCAGGTCAGCCGGCGTTGCCACCCAAGGCGGCCCGGAGATGCGGCGCGGCCGACGTGGCGGCACGCTCGGTTCCGCTCACGGTCATGGACGTCGGATGAATCGTCATCCGACCCTCCACGCTGCCCCCTTCCTGGATCATGATCGCCGATGCCTCGATGTCGCCGGTCACGACGGCCGACTCCTGCAATTCGATTCGCTGGGTCGCCGTGACGTTGCCGGTGATCGCACCGCCCACGATGATTTCGCGCGCTGCGACGTCCCCGATCACCGCCGCGCCCGCCGCGACCACCACGACGCCGGCCGATCGGACACTGCCGCGGAGGCGACCATCGATGCGCAACGAGGCGTCGGTTTCGACGTCGCCGTCAACGCTCATCTGGGTGTCGAACACGGAATAGCCCACCGGCTGCGGGTCGCGCGCCGCGACGGGGTGTTTGGGAAATAGGGCCATGGCGAAGATGGTGGACGGAAAGAGGGAGGGTGAACTTCACGACAAGATGGGTGTTGCGCCAGAGCAACAGCCGTGACGCACTGCACGGCATCGATCCCGAACAAAATCCGAAATAGCGTCCCAACGGCGTATTGGGGAAGTTGTTCACGATGCGCTACCGCTCGCTCTCCGATCCGGACACCCTGCTGCAATTCGCCCGCAACCTCGGGGAAGGGTTGTACATCACCTCGACGGATGGACGGATCCTCGACGCGAACCCGGCGTTCCTGACCATGTTCGGCGTCCAGTCGGTGGCCGAGTTGGCGCCCTATGCGGCCACGGATCTGCTGGTTGATCCGCAACAGCGGGATCTGCAGCGTGAGCTGTTGGCGCGCGACGGCTTGGTGCGGGATTTCGAACTGGAACTGCGCCGCCCCGACGGTCAGGTGCGCACGGTGCTCGACACGAGCTACGTGGTGGTTGATCCGGAGACGGGTGAGGCGTTCTACCATGGGGTCCTGGTGGACATCACGCCGCGCAAGCAGCTCGAAGCGGAGTTGGTGGAACTGTCCACCCACGATGCGCTCACGGGCGCGCTCAACCGGCGCTACCTCGACCAACTCGACGACCAGTTCAGGCAAGATCCGGGTGGGCAGTGGGGATGCCTGTTCGTCGACATCGATCACTTCAAGCAGTACAACGACGAATTCGGCCACCAGGCGGGCGACCGGATCCTCGTGCGCATGGTGCGCTTCCTGATGCGCTACGTGCGCGCCGAGGAAGCGGTGGTGCGGGTAGGCGGTGATGAGTTCGTGGTGATTCTCGTGGATGCCGATGCGGCCCAGACCGATGCGATCGCACAGCGCTTGCGCCAGTCGGGCGAACATTCAGCCCCGGTGCCCTTCTCACTCGGCTGGGCTGCGCGCCGGCCGAACGAGCCGTTGATGCGCATGATCGACCGTGCCGACCATGGACTGCTCGCCGTGCGCGTGGAGCAGCGCCGCTCCGACCCCCGCGGTCGACCGCCCCTCTGAGGCCGATTGACCGACGCGGAGCGGAGCGGCATGCTTGGGTGGCGCTCATCCCGAGGAACTACCTTGCGCTCGCATCGCTTCATCCGCGCGGCGGCCGGCGTGGCCGGTGCGCTCTCGATTCTCGCGTCGGCCCGGACGGCCGCGGCCCAACGGGCCGGCGCGTACGCGATCGCCTATCAGATCGCGATGCCGGATCCGGCGTCGCACTTGTATGCGTTGCAGATCGACATCCACCGGTTGGCCGACGACACATTGATCCTGCAGATGCCGGTGTGGTCGCCGGGGCGGTACGCCCCGATGTTCTTCGCCAAGAACGTGCAGGACTTCAGCGTCATGACCCCGGCGGGCCAGCCGGTGAAGTGGGACCGCACCAACGGCTCGCGCTGGCGGCTATACGTCAAGGGCCTTGCCGCGGTGCGCGTGCGCTACCGGTCGTATGCCGACGCGCCAATGTCTGGCACGTTCAGCGTACTCGATACCATTCATGCCACGTGGAACGGGCCGTCGCTGTTCATGTACGTGGAGCACCACAAACCGGATCCGGTGTCGCTCCATGTGGTGCCGCCGCCGGGGTGGCACATCATCAACGGCGACGCCGTGACGCCCGATCAAGTGGACTACCGATTCGAGAACTACGATCGGTTGGTCGATACGCCCACCGAGGTGGCGCCGGCATTCATAGTGGACAGCTTCGCGGTGGACGGCGTGCTCTACCGGACGATGGTGCACCACAATGGTCCGACCACGCCCGCCGAGCGCGCCCGGTTCGTGGGCGACGTGAAGAGGATCGTGACCTACGAGAATTCGGTGTTCGGTCCGCCGCCGATCAAGATGTACACCTTCCTGTTTCACCTCGGATTTCCTGGCGGCGACGGGATGGAGCATCTGTTCTCCACGCAGATTGCCGACCGCAACCGGTGGGTAGACACGGCGACCGTACTGGCCGGCGTGGCCACGGCGGCGCACGAATACTTCCATGTGTGGAACGTGAAGCGCGTGCGGCCGATGCTGCTGGGCCCGTTCGACTACACGAGCGAACGCTATGAGCCGAGCTTGTGGGTGGCCGAAGGGTGGACGCAGTACTACGGGATGATGGCGTTGCACCGCGCAGGAATCACCGGCCAGGCCCAGATGCTCGCGGCGGCAGCGTCCATCGTGCAATCGAATCTCACGGCGCCCGGTCGCAAGGAAACGTCGCCTCGGATGGCGTCGTTCGAAGCGCCGTTCTGGGACCAGGCGTCCGAGGCGCAACCGGTGAACCGGAACGACATCTTCTTCAGCTACTACACGCAGGGTGCGGGGCGCGCCCTCTATCTGGATCTGCTCATCCGCGAGCGCACGCACAACACACGGTCGCTGGGCGACGCGTTCGCCAATCTGCGCCAGCGGTCGTGGTATCAGCCAAACGCGTCGTACTATCTGCAGGGGCGGGGCTACACCGAGGACGACGTGGAGGCGGCGGTGAGCGAGGCCGCCGGCACGGACCTGCACGCCTGGTTCGTGCATTGCGTGGGTGGCACGGACGACGTGGACTTCGACACCGTGCTGGCGGGGGCCGGCCTGCGGCTCAACCGCGCCGGCCAACGCTGGACGATCGATCTGGTGCCCGACCCGACGCCGGACCAACTCCGCGTTCGGCGGGGATGGCTCACCGGAACCAACGGCTGAGGAGGCCACGCATGGAACGCCGAGATTTTCTCCGTACCACATTGAGCGCCGTCGCCGGCGGTGTGCTCATGCCGCACCTTGCGTCCGCCGCGTGGCGCCGGCCCGCCGGCAGCTTGGGACCCATCGGCCTGCAACTGTACACGGTGCGCCGCGAGATGGGCGTGGACGTGGAGCGCACGCTTGCCACGGTGGCCGAGATCGGGTACCGCGAGGTGGAATTCGCGGGGCTGTTCGGCCATCCGGCCAAGGACGTGCGCGCGATGCTCGACCGGCACGGACTCGTGGCGCCGTCGTCGCACGTGGGGCTGCCGGACGATATGGGCGCATGGCCCCAGATGCTCGACGATGCGGTGACGCTCGGCCAGGCGTACATCATCTGTCCGTCGTTCAGTGATCGCGATCTGACGCCGGACGGGATCAAGGGCGTGGCGGCGCGGTTCAACGTGGCGGGCGCTGCGGCGAAGCGGGCCGGGCTGCAGTTCGGCTTCCACAACCACGCCGCCGAATTCAAACCGGTGGACGGCATCGTGCCGTACGACCGACTGCTCGCAGAGTGCGATGCCGAGTTGGTGAAGATGGAGATCGACATCTATTGGATGGTGACGGGCGGCCGGGATCCCCTGGCCTACATCGCCGAGTATCCCGGCCGGTTCCCGATGGTGCATGCCAAGGACCGAGCGGCGAACGGCGCGATGGCCGACGTGGGTTCGGGGGATATCGATTTTCCCAGGATTCTCGAGGCATTCGAACGGGCCGGGCTCGCGCACTGCTTTGTGGAGCGGGACGACGCGAGCGACCCGTACGCGTCGGCGCGGGCGAGCTTCACCTATCTGAATCACCTGACGTGGTGAGGGTCGGGCCCGCCGCCTCAGTCGGCAGCCGGCTCGCTGGCTGCCGCCGGCGACGCGATGGCGTCGGTCGAGGCGGCGACGACCAGCCGTACGAGGTCGGCGCTGGTGACCACGCGGGCGTACTCGTCGGGTACGTAGGGCTTGCCGAGCGTCACGCTCTCGCGCCGGAAGCGCATGTCGCTGTCGCGGCGTTTGCTGGCCCGCACGTGCACTTCGTGGACGCCGGCGTCCGCGATGATGCGGCCCACGTTGTGCTCCGTAATGCCACCCGCGGCGATGATCGTGCAGCGACCTTCGGACCGCCAGGCGAGGGCGGCCAGCGTTTCCAGTCCTTCCAGGGCCGTGGCCGCGCCGCCCGAGGTGAGTACGCGGTCGACGCCGAGCGCTATCAAGGTGTCGAGCGCCTCGAAGGGATCGCGCACCAGATCGAAGGCGCGGTGGAAGGCCGTGGAGAGCGGACGCGCCGCCTCGACCAGTATACGAGTGCTCCGATCGTCCACGGCGCCATCGGGAAACAGCGCGCCGAGCACGATACCGTCGACGCCCACCGCCTTGGCGAAGGCGATGTCGCCGAGCATCACGCGCACGTCGTCGTCGTCGTAGATGAAGTCGCCGCCGCGGGGGCGCACGAGCACGTGGACGGGAATCTTCACCCGTTCCCGGACGAATGCGATGAGGCCTGGGCTGGGGGTCGTACCCCCCTCGTACAGGTTTTCGCTGAGTTCGATGCGGCCCGCGCCTCCGGCCTCCGCAGCGCGAGCGGACTCCGCGGAGTCGACGCAGGCTTCCACGAGCACGCCGGTCGCGATGGTCGGGTTCGAGATGGGGGTTGCGGGCACGACGTTAAGACTTTCCCTTCGTATGGATTCGCGCAAGGTACAAGTGGCGAAACTCTAACCGCGCTTTAATTTAGCGCGACTGCCGTTTCGATCCCTCGGTTCGGGATCGGCCCGCCACCCCGTTCCACCCGGATGGGAGACACCCCGTGCACGCTGCCCGAACGAAGCTCTCGGTAATGATGTTCCTCCAGTATTTCATCTGGGGGGTCTGGTTCGTCACGATGGGGACGTACCTCGGTACGACGCTCAAGTTCACCGATTCGCAAATCGGTCTGGCCTACGGGGCCACGGCCATCGCGGCCATCGTCAGCCCGTTCTTCGTGGGCATGGTGGCCGACCGTTTCTTCGCCACCGAAAAGCTCCTGGCGCTGCTGCATTTCGTGGGCGCGGGGCTGATGTGGATGGTGTCTCGACAGACCACGTTCGGCACGTTCTATCCGCTGCTCATCGCATACGCGCTGTGCTTCATGCCGACGCTCTCCCTGACCAATTCGATCTCCTTTCACCACGTGAAGGATCCGGCGCACGACTTTCCGCTGATCCGGGTGCTGGGGACGGTGGGGTGGATCGTGGCCGGGTGGTTGATCGGACGTGAACTGCGCGCGGACGCGCTGGCACTTCCGATGGAGATCGCGGCGGGGGCATCGGTGGTGATGGCGGTGTTCTCGCTGTCGCTCCCCCACACGCCGCCCAAGGCCGCGGGCGCGCCATTCAGCGTACGGGATGCGTTGGGCCTCGACGCGTTGCAACTGCTCAAGGATCCGGATTTCCTCATCTTCGTCCTCGGTTCGTTCCTGCTGTGCATCCCGCTCCAGTTCTATTATACCTTTGCTAATCCATTCCTCAACGCGATCGGGGCGCCGGAACCGGCGTTCATCCAGACGTTCGGGCAGGACTTCGAGGTGCTGTTCCTCCTGATGCTCCCCTACCTCCTGCGCCGGTTCGGCATCAAGGCGATCATGGTAGGCGGGATGTTCGCGTGGGCCCTGCGGTACTTCGCGTTCGCCAACGGCAACGCCGGATCGGGGATGTGGCTCATCTACCTCGGCATCGTAATCCACGGCGTCTGCTACGACTTCTTCTTCGTGGCCGGCCAGATCTACACGGACGAGAAGGCGGGGCCGAAGATCCGCGCGGCCGCGCAGGGACTCATCAATTTCGTCACCAATGGGGTCGGCTATTTCATCGGCGCGTTCGTGTCCGGCTCCGTTGCCGGCCACTTCGCGACCACGAACCCGGCCTGTACGGCCGCCGCGGCGGCGGCACAGCAGTGTGCGCCGATCGTCCACGACTGGCACAGCATCTGGCTCGTGCCGTCCGTTGGCGCGCTGGCGATCGGCGTCATCTTCGCCGTCATATTCCGGCCGCGGATAGTTCCACAGTCGCCGGCGGCGGCCTGACCGGCCGCCACTCCGCACCCGTTTCCTCCGACCGGATAGGATCTCCGCGCCCATGATCATCGACTTTCACAACCATTTCTACCCGCCCGAGTACCTCGACGTGCTGCGCACCGGCGATAGCGCCGTGCGCGTGACCGACGATGCCGAGGGCAATCCCTGCATTCACTATCCTGGTGATTACAACGTCGCGGTGCGGGGGCACCGTGACATCGCGTATCGGCAGCAGGTACTCGACGCGGAGGGTGTGGACCGGCAGGTGATCACGCTCACCACGCCGGGCACACACGTGGAGACGCCCGCGATGGCCGTGAAGCTCGCGCGGCTGGTCAACGACGCATTTGCGCGTGTGATCACGGAACGGCGGACGCACTTCACCGCCCTCGCCACGCTGCCGCTCAACGATCCCGAGGCGGCGGCGGCGGAGCTACGCCGGGCGATGGACGAGCTGCACCTGCCAGGGGCGATGCTGTTCAGCAACGTGAACGGCACCGCGCTTTCGGATCCGCGGTTCTGGCCGCTCTATGAGGAAGCGAACCGGCGGCACGCGGTGCTGTACATCCATCCCACCGATCCGGTGGGGGTGGAGGCGATGACCGACTACTGGCTGATGCCGCTCATCGGATTCCCGTTCGATACCACGCTGGCGGCGGCGAAGCTGGTGTTCAGCGGTGCGGTCGAGCGGTTTCCGAATATCCGCTGGGTGTTGACGCACATGGGCGGCGCGATCCCGTATCTCGCCGAACGCCTCGACCGCGGTTTCTTTGCGTTCAGCGACTGCCGAGTGAACATCGACCGGCCGCCCAGTGAGCATCTGCGGCAGTTCTACTACGATACGGTCAACTTCGACCCCGACGCGATGAAACTGGCGCTCGCGTTCGCCGGCCCGGACCACCTGCTCGCCGGCAGCGACTATCCGCACCAGATCGGGAGCATTCCCAAGATGTTGGACAGTCTGCGCGCTCTGCCGGTGACCGCGGCCGAGCGCGCGGCGATCATGGGAGGGAATGCGGCGAAGCTGCTGCGGTTGAGCTAGGCCGACCCCTTCCAGGTTCCCTTCGCGACCTTGGGCACGAAGGTGTCGAGGCCGCGCGCGGGGAAGGGCAGGGTACGTCCCAGTTCGGCGCTCTGGTACGCCGTCATGAGCATCTTCACCGTTTCGACGCCGTCGGTGAAGGTGAGCGAAGGCCGCGTGCCGCGCCGGAAACACTGGACCATGTGGCGGTCTTCGGCCTCGTACCCGTAGGTCGCGGCTTCGTTGGCCACCACCGGCATGAGCCCGATCTCGGCGTTCTGCTTCTCCACGAGATCCTCGCCGACCGTTCCTCTGACCTCGCGGCTGAAGAACAGCTTGAGCCCGCTGTCGAGCGTGTTCCACGACATCGAGTATTCGGGGCCCAGTAGTTCGGCGGAGAGCCGGAGTCCCGCGCCGACGTAGCTCCAGGACGTGGTGGCCTCGCCGATCACGGTGAGGCCTTCCCTGGTGCGGAATTCGACGATGACGCTGGCGAAGTCTTCGGCTGGGTGGCGACCGTAGTCCACTGCCTTGCCCATCATCTTCTTGAGCCGGCGGACGTATTCGGGGCGCGACCACTTGAGACTGGCGATGTGGCCGGTGACCCGCACGGCGCGCAGCGAATTCCGCGGCTCGCCGGGGCGGGTGAGGAGGTGCCGCACGACTTCCACCGAGTGGCACATCATGTCGTTGAGCACGCCGCCGCCCTGCAAACGCCCCTGCCAGAACCAGGGCATGTGGGGGCCGCTGTGCTCCTCGGCGGCGCGGGCGACGTAGGGGCGCCCGGTGAGGGCCGCGCCGCGCGCCCAGATGAGGTTGCGCCCATGTTCGATCTGCGGGGCGAACAACTGGTTCTCGAGATAGCCGTTGTTGAGTCGCACGCGCTTGACGAGCGCCAGGACCTGCTTGGCCTCGGCGACGTTGCGGGCCAGCGGCTTCTCGCAGGCGAGCCCGCGCAATTCTCCCTTGCCGCGTTCGATGGCGTGGACGATCTCCTCGACGTTCTGGATGCGCGCCTGATTGGGTCCGCAGAGCCAGATGGCATCAATGCGGGGGTCGGCGACCATGGAGGCGATCGACCGGTAGGGCCGGGCCTCGCCGAGGTCGAGCGAGGATGCGTAGTCGGCGGCGGCAGCGGCACGTCGGGCATCGGGGCTCCACACCCCGCGAATTTCCGCGTCGCGCACGGCGGTGAAGGCCTGCATGTGGAAGCGGGCGTTGAATCCACTGCCGATGAAGCCAATGCCCAAGGGAGGGGAAGTCATGTTCGGGTGAGAGGGTAGGACGGTAGGAGAGTAGGAGAGTGGAACGGCGGGATGGTTCCACCCGGAGTGCTCGGGCGCCTCGCAGCGCGCCCCTCCGAATTTGCCGCAGTACCGGTTCTGTGCCGTAATCGCCGGCGCCGTACGTGGTTGCGCTGTTCGTCAGTCAGTACACGTCTTTATAGCTCACTCCGAGCTTGGCCAACGCCGCATCGGGACACCCGTCCCATCCGGGCCTCATCTGATTCCCCATATATTGCACGTCGGCGATCCCCATCTTGCTGGAGTAGAATCCCGACGCCGTCATGTCGCGGAATCGGTTGAAGAACGCGACCCCTGCCCGTACGGCCTGGGTGGCCTTGGCCGGGTAGGCGATCGCGTCGAGGATCTCGGTACGTTGTGCCGGCTTGCTGGCCACGAACGTCGTACCGTAGCGCTGCCCGCACTCGAGATCGAGCCAGGCCAGGCCGCCGCGCATCCAGACCTGATTATTGGGCTTGTCGCCCATGATGAAGTCCATGAATTCCGGCACGCCGGCGTCGGTGGCGCTGCCCGACCTGTCGTCGCGCGGAACGACGTAATCCACGAGCATGCGTACCGTGCGCCACTCGTGGGCCGTGAAGAACTTGGGCACGGCGGCTCCGGCGTCGCCCGCTTCACGCGCGGTGCGGGCCTCGTCGGCGGCGCGGAGGGCGCGTTGGAGCACCGGCGGCGTGAGCTCGATGGCGCCAACCAGCGGCAGCGCCGCCATGAGGCCCAGTGCCTCACGGCGCGACAGTCCAGTCGGCGCGTCGTGACGGAGGGCGTCGTCCGGGGCGCCCGCCTCGGCGGTATCGGGCACGGCCTGGCTGCGGTCGTCCTGGTTCATAGGGCCCCCTGCTTGCGCTGCTCGGCGATGTAGGCGCTGGTTCTCATGGAGAGCGCGAGAATCGTCCACGTGGGGTTCTTGTCGGCCTGTGAAATGAACGGCCCGCCGTCAGCGACGAACAGATTCTTCACTTCGTGCGCCTGGCAGTTGGCGTTGAGCACCGAGGTGTTCGGGTCGTTGCCCATGCGTGCGCCGCCGAGTTCGTGAATGATCGTGCCCCCGGTGGCCAGGCCGAAGCCCTGCTCGCGCGTCGGCATCGGCGATTGCACCTCGCCGCCCATTTCCTCGATCAGCGCGCGGAAGGTCTGTTGCATGTGCCGGGACTGGTTGTACTCGTGGTCCGACCACTTCCAGTGGAAGCGCAGCACCGGAATGCCCCACTGGTCGACCACCGTGGGGTCGATCTCGCAGTATGTGTCATCATTCGGGATCATCTCGCCGCGACCCGAGAATCCGACCGTGGCGCCGTAATACTTTCGGTAGTCGGCCTTGAGCGACTTGCCGTAGCCGCCGCCCGGCGGATAGTCCTGGATGCCCCCCATGAAGCCGTACGACGGCATGAACAGCCCGCCCCATACCTCGATGTGGTAGCCGCGCGGGAAGTCGAGCGTCTTGTTGTCCAGCCACCAGGGCATGTAGATGTGGGCGCCGCCCACGCCGTCGTGGTTGTGCGGCACCTGATCGGTCATCCGCGGAATGAATCCGCCGACGTCGGTGCCTGTGGTGTCGGAGATGTACTTCCCCACCGCTCCACTGCCGTTGGCCAGTCCGTTGGGGAACCGCGACGACTTCGAGTTGAGCAGGAGCCGCGCCGATTCGAGCGCGCTGGCGGCCAGCACGACGACGCGCGCCTTGACGTGCTGGTCGGTGCGCGTGCGCTTGTCGATGTACGACACGCCGGTGGCGAGTCCGTTGGCGTCCACCGTCACTTCGCGTGCCATCGCGTAGGGGATCACGGTCAGCTTGCCGGTGGCCATCGCGGGCGGGAACAGCACGTTGCTCGACGAGAAATTGGACGCCGTGGAACAGCCGCGGTTGCACTGCCCGCAGTAGTGGCAAGGCGGCCGGTCGTTGAGTGGTTTGGTGATGATCGACAGGCGCGAAGGAATGCAGGTGATCTTGAGCCGGTCGGCGGCCTGCTTCACGAGCACCTCGTTGCATCGCATCCGGGGGGGTGGCATGAAGACACCGTCGGGGGCGTTGCGCAGTCCCTCGTTGCTGCCGAACACACCAATCAACCGGTCCACCTCGTCGTAGTACGGCTTGATGTCATCGTACGAGATGGGCCAGTCGTCGCCCAGGCCGTCGATGGACTTCCCGCGGAAGTCGTCGGGCCCGAAGCGGAGCGAAATGCGCCCCCAGTGGTTGGTGCGGCCGCCGAGCATGCGGGCCCGCCACCAGGAAAATTCGGTGCCGGGCGCCCGCGTATAGGGCTCGCCGTCGAGTTCCCAACCGCCAATGCAGCCGTCGAATTCACCGAACGGCCGCTCCTTGGTCGAGGCGCCGCGGCGCGGCGAGTCATAGGGCCATTTGAGCATCGCGCCGTCGGTGGCCGGCGTCCACATCTGCCCGGCTTCCAACACGACGACCTTGGCGCCGGCCTTGGTGAGCATGTAGGCGGCCATCCCGCCGCCGGCGCCCGACCCTACGATGCAGACGTCGTATAGTGCCCGCTGCTTCGTCCCCTGCATTATCGATGCTCCTCGGAAAGTTCCCGGATCCATACGTTGCGAAAGCGAACGAGATCGCCGTGGTCCTGCAGCGCGAGGGGCAGGCGATCGGGCGTCTTCGTGTACGGCGGCCGCACGCCGTTTGCCGTCGGGCCGCTCAGCGCCACATTGTCCTGCACCAGCACGCCGTTCATGAACACCGTGTATCGCGCCGGCGCCGTGACCTTGCCGTTCGCGTCGAAGTGGGGCCGGTGGAAGACGATGTCGTACACGTTCCACTCCCCAGGGGGCCGCGCCGGATTCACGAGAGGCGGGAACTGCCCGTAGATCGCGCCGGCCTGGCCGTCGGGGTAGGTCTTGTTCTGGTACGAGTCGAGCACCTGCACCTCGTACAGGCCCTGCAGGTACACGCCGCTGTTGCCGCGTTCCTGTCCCTCGCCCTTGGGCGGAGTGGGCGCGCTCCACTCGATGTGCAATTGCACGTCGCCGAACCCCTGCGCCGTGTGCATGGTACCGGTGCCCGGCGCCACCTCGAAGTAGCCGTCCTTCACGGTCCACTTGGCCGCGCCGTCCTTGTCATCGCGCCACCGGGCGAGGTCGTGCCCGTCAAAGAGCACGATCGCATCGGCGGGGCGCGCATCGTCGCGTATGTACGGGCCCGGATCGACTACCGGCGGCTGCGGGCGGTCCATGGAATGCTGCGGCCAACGGGTAGCGACCTGTGCACCTGCGCGAGGCGCCGAGACGGCGAGTGCGGCGCAGGCGCCCGCGGCGGCAAGCCACAGGGTGCGGCGAGTCACGGCATTGCGACACGTGCCCAAGAGACGCTCCTGAAAGGCGGGAAACTCCCCGGGCAATATGCACGCTGAGCGCGCGGTGCGGAATGCGCGCCGGGTCCCGTCGCACTCAGTCGCCGATCGCCTCTTCCGCCACCGGTGGCGGAGCCGAGCTGGCGCGCGCGATCGTAATGATCGCCACGCCGGCGACGATCACTGCGGCTGCCAGCAGCGTGCGTGCCGTTACCGCTTCGTTTGCGAACGCCCAGCCCAGCAACACGGCGATCACGGGGTTCACGTATGCGTACGTCGAAACTCTGGCCGCCGTGGTCGTTTGCAGGAGGTACACGTAGGCCGTGAACCCCACCACGGAGCCAAAGATCACCAGATACCCCCAGCCCAGCGCCGATTTGGCGGACACGTGCGCCAACGAGAAATGGGCCGGCTCGCCCGCAATCGCCGAAACGAGGAGCAAGGCGACGCCGCCCGTTACCAACTGCATCGCGGTGGCCAGAATCGGGACGATGGGCCTCGGTGACTGTGCCGCCACGATCGATCCGGCGGCCCAACTCACGGACCCCAGCACGAGAACCAGGGAACCGACCGCATCGACCGTTCCGTGGCCCGTCAACTCACCCGGCCCCACGAGGAGCATGACGCCGACCAGTCCCAGCGCGAGCCCGATCAGGACGCCTTTTCCCGGGTGGATCCCCCGTGGACGCCCCCAGTCAATGAGCACCATCCACAGCGGGACGGTCGCGACGATCAGCGCGGCGGTTCCCGACGCGATGCGCTGCTCGGCCCACGCAACGCCTCCGTTGGCTCCCAGGAGCAGCACCCCGACCACCGCGGCCCCGAACCAGTCCGCACGGGTCGGCCGTCGTTCGGCGCGCCGCCAACTCCACGCCAGCAACAGCGTTCCGGCCACGAGGTGGCGCATCCCCGCCATCAGAAACGGAGGAATCGTCTCCACGGCGAAACGCATCGCCAGGAAGGTGGAGCCCCAGAGCACATACACGGCGGCGAAGGCCATCACGATCCGCAGCCGCACCGCGCGCGGATGGCCTCCGACCAGGTCACCAATCATCGATGGGTCTCAGCGTGTGAACGCACGGTGCGCAACCTCGGGCCCGGACCACGACGTCGCCATTCGAATTCCGCGCGGCGTCGAATCGCGCGAAATCTAGCGGGGCCGTGGTGCGCTAGGAGCCCAGGGTCAGCGACACGCCGAGATAGATGTTTCGCCCCGGCGCCGGCTCGTAATACCGGCCGTTCGCCGCGTTGATCACCACGGAGCTCACATACCGGCGGTCGAACACATTGTTCACGGCCACGAACGGGCGCACCCGCGAGCGGCCGGCCAGTCCGTCCCAGCCGGCGCGGACACCGACCGCGGTCCATGGCGCGGTGCGCGTGTCGAGGGTGTCGTCCACCAGGTAGCCCGACGTGTGCTGGAATTCGATGTCGGCCCAACCCCCGCGCGCGGCATCGGGAGCGGCGTGGAGCACCAGGTCGAGCCACTGCGGCGGAATGCCGGGCAGTTGCCGGCCCGCCAGGTTCCGGCCGTCAACCGTGTACTGCGTGTAGCGAAAGTCGGAGACGGTCCAGTTAGCGGAAACCGACCAGCCCGGTGCGAGTGCCAGCCGGCCGCCCATCTCGGCGCCGCGGTGACGAGACCTGCCGGCATTGCGGTAGAAGCTGCGCCCCGGCGACGTCGGCTCCTGGAATGCGATCAACTCCCCGCGCACCGCGGCCTGATACAGCGCAAACGAATAGGTCAAGCGATCGCCGGCCGCGCCGCGTAGGCCCACCTCGTACGTGGTGGCGGTCTGCGGGCCGAGCGCGGGGTTGAACCCGCCCGCCGTGTCGGGGCGGTTGGCCAGTTCGGTGGTAGTCGGCGTCTCGAACGACGAGCCGACATTGGCGTACACGGTGGTGGCGTCGCTCGCCCGCACGGTGAGTCCCGCCGATCCGCTCAGCGCGTGCATCAGCCGGTCGCCGGAGTCGTCGGGGTTGGTGGCCGTGACGAGGCGGTCGTGCACGTGGAATCCAATGTCGTCGTACCGCGCGCCCACCGTGAGGGTGGCGTATGGCGCGATCTCCAGCGCGCTCTGCACGAACGGTCCCACGGAGCTGACGTGTTCGAGTTGGTCGAGCGACCGAACGACGGTGGGTGAGCCGCCGACATTTCCGAAGTTGATGCGATCGTCGCGCTGCCACTGGGCGTCCAGTCCAGCGGTGAGCGTTTGCCGTAGCCTGCCGAACTGGACCGGGCGGCTCAGCGATCCGCGCAACCCATATGCCCGTCGGTGGAGATCGATGTACGCATACGTCAGCGGATTCTGCAGATCACGGGTGAGCGCATACACCGTGAACGACATCTGCCCACCGCCGTCGTCGAACCGATGCAGTGTGACGCCGCTCTGGAGTTGGGTGACCGACTTGCCGGCGGCGGTGGCGACGTAGGCCGGCGGCGCCGAATCGGGATTGGCCGCCAGCTCGGCGGCGGTGAGCGAACCCGGGTTGTCGGCGCGTGGATCATCGGCGGCGTCGATGAGCGCCGTGAGTGTCCACGCGCCGGATACCGGCAGTATCAACCGTCCGTTGAGAGTGCGCAGATCCGTCGTGCTGTGCTGGCGCTCACCCGTATAGCCGAGGCGCGATGCCGTGAGCTGGGCGACGCCATCGCCCACCCGCCACCGCGTCGTGCTGAGCCACTTGCTCCACGTGCGGTCGAGACCGGCGCCGCTCGCGCCGCCCGTGGTGCTGATCTGCTCGGTGGCGTGGGCCGGCGGCACGGGATCGCTCCAGATGCTGATCACCCCGCCGGCGGCGTTGCCGAACAGCGCGGACGACGATCCGCGCAGCACTTCGATGCGGTCGGCCTCTCCCAACTCGACGTTGGTGAGCTGCCCCTGGCCGTCGGGGAGCGTTTGGGGAATGCCATCGAGCAGCACGGTGATGCCGCGCACGGCGAACGCCGAGCGCGCTCCGAATCCGCGAATGGAGATGCGCTGATCCACCGAAAAGTTGTACCGGTTGGCCACGTACACGCCAGGCACGAGCGCGAGGGATTCGTCCAGCCCCAGGGTGGCGCGTCCGCGGTCGATCGCGGTCCGGCCCACGACGGCCGTGGCGTTGGGCACGCGGTCGCGGGGCACGCCCGAGCGCGTGGCGGAGACGGCCACCGGCGGCAGTTCGGCGGCGGTCGAGTCGCGGCGTGTCGAGTCGGCCCGCGTGGCCTGGGCGGCGAGCGGGGAGGCCAGGGGCGAGGCGAGCAGGAACCACAAGGCGCGGGTGGCGCTTAGTCGCACGGAGGGAGTCTAGGGTGATGACCTGTTGCGTACGTGGCGGAGTTATCTTGGGAGACGATGGCATCGCCGAACGATCGGCGGCACACCCTGGTCGTGCCGAAGATCGCGGCGTTACCTTGATGCGTCAAACCATGAATCGGCCCACCTCCGACGACGCACCCGACAGCGGCACCGACGCGGCCTTCGAACGCGAAGCGCTGCCCTGGCTCGACGACGTCCATCGCTTCGCGTTGTCGCTCACGCGCGACGCCAGCGATGCGGACGATGTGGTCCAGGAAACGTATCTGCGTGCCTACCGATCCTGGCACACCTACACCCCGGGCAGCGACTGCCGCCGGTGGCTGTTCACCATCTGCCGCAACGTGTTCCTGCGGTCGCTCGAACGGGAGCGGCCCATGGTGGACATCGAGGACGCGGAGCGCGACGTGATCGGCGCCGGGCAGGTGTATGCCGCGGCGCTGGAGGAAGGGTACACCGATCTGTTCGCGCGCCTCGATATCTTGCCTGCCATCGAGCGCGCCGTGCGCGAACTGCCGGAACCCTTTCGCTCCGCCATGGTGATCGTGGACATCGAGGACCAACCGTACGAGGCCGCGGCCGAGATCCTCGGCGTGCCCATCGGCACCATCCGGTCGCGACTGTTCCGCGGCCGGCGGCTGGTGCAGGAGCGGCTGTTGGCGTACGCGCGTGACATCGGGGTCGCGCGCGGAGTACGAAAGACCGAGGAGGCCGGATGAGCGGCGCACAGATTCCCCCACTGCCCCCGGAATGTCTCGAGGTGCTCAAGCACGTGTGGGACTATCTCGACGAGCAGCTCACGGACGAGACCACCGAGCGGTTGCGCGCCCATATCGCCGAATGCCGCGGGTGCTTCGAATACAAGGCGTTCCACGAGCACTTCTTCGATGCCGTCCACGCCCTGAACCGGCGGCAGGGCGCGTCGCCCGACCTGCGCGCCAAGGTGTTGCAGGGGCTGCGCGAGGAGGGATTCGCGCGCTGACGGGCGGCGGGCGGGCGCCGTCGTCAGCGCCCGATCTTCTGACGGACCACCTCGCCCCGCTCCCCGTTGAGCGTGACCACTGTCTGGATCACGACATCCGGGGCGAGCGAGGACGCCACCGAGCAGTAGCGTTCCAGTGAGAGCATCACAGCGCGTTCAGCGTGGCTCCGTTCGACCCCGGGGGCCGTGACGTGGAATGTGAGGTCGATGGCGAGAAACCGGCGAGGATGCGTGGCGCGCCGCTCGCCCACGACCTCGACCTCCAGTGCCGCCACCGGCGTGTGGCGCTTGGCGAGGATGTCCACCACGTCCACCGCGCTGCACGTGGCGAGGGCGCTGAGCAGGACGTCGGGCGGGGACTGGGCGGTGACGCCGTCGCCATCGATGCGAGCCGCCGGCTGGCCCACGCGGCCAGCATCGAAGCGCCGCTCGCCCTGCCACACGGCGCGGATCATGTTCACCGGTTTGACCGGGGGTGTCATGGGCCGTCCTAGCCGATACGCGTGCCGTTGGGCACCGGCTGGTCGAGGTTGAGCAGTACGATTTCCGTGGACGTGGGCAGCGCGCCGAGCACCAACACCTGGCTCTCGAACCCGGCAATACGGCGCGTGCCGAGGTTGACTGCGGCCACCACTTGCCGACCGACGAGCGTTTCAGGCGTGTAATGCACCGTGAGTTGCGCACTCGAGCGGCGGATCCCGACCTCGGGACCGAAGTCGACGGTGAGCTTGATCGCCGGCTTCCGTGCCTCGGGAAATGGATGGGCGGCGAGCACCGTGCCCACACGCAAATCGATGGCGGCGAACTCGTCGGGGTTGGCCATGTGTCCAACTTAGCGACGCCAGCGGACGGCGACACCCGTCGTGGCGCGGGCGGCTAAATTGTGGGCATCTCCCCATGCCTCTGACGCCGCAGCAGCTCGCCCCCCTCATGGAGCCATATGCCCGCCACGTATTGGTGTGCGTGGGCGGATACTGCGCGCCAGATCGGGAAGGACGGGAGTTGTACCGCCTGCTCCCCGAGCTGCTGCAGCGCGAGGGGCTGCTGTACGGGCCGCGGCGGGTAAAACGGGGCGAGACCCCTTGCCTGGGGGTGTGTGGCGGAGGGCCGATCGTCGTGGTGTACCCCGAGGGGGTCTGGTATGCGGGAGTCACCCCCGTGCTGCTCGAGCGGATCGTCGTGGAGCACCTGCGGGACGGGCGGGTGGTGGAGGAGGCGGTGTTCCACCGGCTGGAACGGCGCTGACTGGGGTCGCTTGCGGTGGGCGTCTGTCGGCCGCACCTTGTCCCGCCCCGTCCTTCCATCGTCAGCCGATGTCCGACGACATTCTCTACCAGCGATTCCTGGCTTCTGGCCCCGCCGTACGCATCAGGCGCACGAGCGACGCCGGAGTGTTTCCCGTGACCGCCGTGTTGGAAGTCGATCGGCGGGGCGGTGTCCCGCGCGAAAACGAGGCGGGCGCCCCACCGCCACTCATGCATTGCGAAGGGGCCACGGCGGCCGAGGTCCTGGCTCTCCTGGAACCGGCGGCGCGGGACGACCGGATCATCGTGCAGTTGATGCGAGACAGGCAGCTTCGCTGACCGGCCGATTGCTCCGCCGTCGCCGGGCGGCTATGTTGCCCCGCACACTGCTCCTGGGCCGCATCGATGGCTGACGAACCCCTACAATCCCGCCGCATGATGGTGAGCGCCGCCAAGCGGTTGCTCGCAACGGGGGGTAAGGACCGCCAGCACGATCCGGCCGATGACGTCCCTCGATTGACCCTCAGCGCCCTCGAGAAGATCCGTATGTCCCGCTCCCGCGATCGTATTCTGAGCAACCTGGACGACATGTACCGCGAGGCCTTCGACCGCGCGAAAGCCGCCGACGATCCCTCGCAAATGACGACGCTCGACTTCGCGTACCGGCGAGAGCAGCTCTACCTGGAAATCCTGCTCGACATCCGCGACGCGATGGAGCGCCGGGGCTGACGGCCAGCGGTCAGCGGTCGGGCGCGTGTCTCGGCCACGCCAGGGACGCTGCCACCGAGACGACCAGCACGAAGAGGATCACGGCCAGCGACGCCCCGATCGGCACCTTCACCCAGGGATCGACCAGCATCTTCACGCCAATGAAGGTGAGAATCGCCGACAGGCCGTACTTGAGTAGGTAGAAACGATCGATCACGCTCACCAGCAGGAAGAACAGGGAGCGGAGCCCCAGCACGGCGAAGATGTTCGACGTGAACACGAGAAACGGGTCTCGGGTCACTCCGAAGATCGCGGGAATCGAATCGATCGCGAATGCGAGGTCGGTGACCTCGACCATCACCAGCACGAGGAGCAGCGGCGTCGCCAGCCGGCGCACGCCGTCCCGGGTGAAAAATCGCGCGTCGTCGTAGTGCGGGGTCATGGGCACGAACCGACGCGTGAGGCGGACGGCCAGATTCTTCTCGCCGTCGAAATCGGCCGAGTCGTCGTGGAACGCCATGCGCAAGCCGGTGAACACGAGCAACGCGCCGAACACGTAGAGCACCCACTCGAACCGGGCCAACAGCAGCGCCCCGACCGCGATGAACACCCCGCGCAGCACGAGCGCGCCGAGGATACCGTAAAAGAGCACGCGGTGGTGGGCGCGCTTCGGTACGCCGAAGTACGTGAAGATCAGCGCGATGACGAAGATGTTGTCGGCGCTCAGCGATTCCTCGAGGAGGTAGCCGGTGAGGAAGGTGAGCGCGGTGCCGCGGGGCTCGAAGATGCGCAACACGAGCGCGAACAACAGGGCCAGGGTCACCCACAGCACCGTCCACATCGCCGCCTCGCGCGGCCGTACCTCGTGCGCCTCCCGATGGAAGACACCCAGGTCCAGCGCCAGCATCGTGAGCACGAAGGCGAGGAAGCCAACCCAGAACCAGATGTTGGTGGCGATGCTGTGCATGGGGGAGCAACTGGTGGCGAAGGTCTCTGAAAGTTAACGTGGAGCGGTCAGTTCCCCGCGCTTCCACGTTCCGTGATGCCCGACCCCGATTCCACTCTCCGCGCCGTGATCACGCACGTGATCGTGAACGCTCGCATCGCCACCGGCCAGCCGCGCCGTCCGTGGGTCGATGCTGCGGCACTGGCCGGCGACCGGGTAGCGCGCGTGGGATCGAGTGCCGAGATTCGCAAGTTCGCGCCGGAAGGCGCGCGGGTCGTCGACGCGCAGGGCGCGGA
Organism: Gemmatimonadaceae bacterium; assembly: GCA_035533015.1. NCBI lineage: Bacteria > Pseudomonadati > Gemmatimonadota > Gemmatimonadia > Gemmatimonadales > Gemmatimonadaceae > Gemmatimonadaceae bacterium. Next base: position 51,753 of record DATLUQ010000044.1, read on the forward strand.
GCTCACGCTCGACGACCTGTCGCGCTATGGCTGAGGGCGCGCACCAAACGCGCGCCGTGAGCAAGCGGCCCGCGTCCGGAACGAACGATGTCCGTGCGGCCGGGGGCGGGTGCGTGCCGTCCTAGAACGCGGCGATGTCGCGGAATGCGGCCTTGAACGTCTCCACCTGAGGCAGAATGGCGTCTTCGAGTTGCGGCGCGTATCCGACGAACGTGTCGGCGCTCGCCACGCGCTTCACCGGGGCGTCCAGCCATGGGAAACATTCGTCGGCGATGGCGGCGGCGATCTCCGCGCCGTAGCCCCACGACAGCGAATCCTCGTAGGCAACGATCACGCGCGACGTCTTCTTCACACTCGCATACACCGAGTCGCGATCCCACGGCGAGAGCGTCCGCAGGTCGATCACCTCGACGCTCAACCCCGTCTCTTCGGCCGACTGGTTGGCCGCCATGAAGGCGCGATGAACCGTGGCGCCGTAGGTCACGACGGTTATGTCGGTGCCTTCGCGCACGACCTTGGCCTTGCCGAACGGGATCATGAAGTTCGGTCCGGGATACGCCGCCTTGTTGTAGGTCTGGCGATACAGGTGCTTGTGCTCGAGAAAGAGCACCGGGTCTTCGCAGCGAATGGCGGTGCGGAGCAGACCGTTGGCGTCGAGCGCCGTGGCCGGGCACACGACGCGCAGCCCTGGCGTGTGGGTGAACAGGGAAGCACCGGTCTGGGAGTGGTAGATGGCGCCGCGGATGTAGCCGCCGTAGGTGGTGCGCACCACCACGGGCGAGGTGAACTGCCCGTTGGACCGCCACCGCATGGTGGCTAGCTCGTTGCGGAGTTGCATGTAGGCCGGCCAGATGTAATCGAAGAACTGGATCTCGACTACGGGCTTGAACCCACGCAGCGCGAGACCGATCGCGCGACCGACGATATTGGCCTCGGCCAGCGGCGAGTTGAAGACGCGGTCGCTGCCGAACTCCTTCTGCAGCCCCCACGTGACTTTGAACACGCCGCCCTTGCCCTTGACCTTGTCCAGATACTCGTCGCGCGATACGTCGGCCACGTCCTCGCCGAACACCAGCATCTTGGCGTTGCGGCGCATCTCGTCCTTCATGCACGCGTTGAGCAGGTCCACCATCGTCGTCTCATTGCCCGAGAATTGGGGGTCGTCCTCGGTGTCGAACTGTTCCGAGGTGGGATCGACGTCCTCGGAATAGACATGCTGGTAGACGGTCTCGGCCCCCGGCTGCGGCTGGGCCAGCGCGTCGTCGGTGGCGGCCAATACCTCCGCGTCCACCTCTTCCTGGATCCTGGCAAGATCCTTCTCGGTCGCCAGGCCTTCTGCCACGAGCCATTTGGGGAACTGGGTGACCGGGTCGCGCGCGGCATCGGCGTCGCGCTCCTTGGGCGGCCGGTACATGACCTCGTCGTCGGACAGGGAGTGTGAGTACGGACGAATCACATGTGCGTGAACCAGCGCCGGCCCCTTGCGCTTGCGGGCATGGTCCACGGCCTTCTGCATGGCGGCGTACGATGCGAGCAGGTCGCATCCATCCACCTCCTGCACGAACAGGCCGGGAAACCCGCCCACGATCTTGGAAATGCTGCCGCCAGCCGTGTTCACCTCGACCGGCACCGAGATCGCGTACCCGTTGTCCTCCACCAGATAGACGATGGGGAGTTTCAGGTTGGTCGCTGTGTTGAGCGACTCCCAGAACTCGCCCTCACTGGTCGTGCCGTCGCCGGTGGTGACGAGCACGACCTCGTCTTTCTCGAACCCTTCGGTGATGCCGAGCAGTCTGGCGCGGAGGGTGGCCTCGGCGGTGCCCACGGCCTGCAAGAACTGCGTGCCGGTGGGCGAGGAGACCGAGACGACGTTCAGTTCCTTCATGCCCCAGTGGCTCGGCATCTGGCGGCCACCCGAGTTCGGATCGGCGGCGGCGCCCACGGCGGAGTAGAGCATCTGGGCCGCCGTCTCGCCCAGCTCAAGGCACAGCGCCCGGTCGCGGTAGTACAGGAAGAACCAGTCGTGGGCGGGCTTCAACACCATACCGGCGGCGGTGAGCACCGCCTCGTGCCCCGCGCCCGAGATCTGGAAGAAGATCTTGTTCTGGCGTTTGAGCTGGATCTCCTTGTCGTCGAGCCGGCGCGACAGGAGCATCGTCTTATACGCGGCGAGAAGCTGGCTGCGCGACAGGACCTGCGCGCCGCGGCGCTCCGCTTTGGTCGAAGTAGCCATAGTTGGATCCGTTCGAGTGCAGACGGCGCGCGGCCGGGGCCGCGCGGGTCGAGACGGTACAGCGTTGTAAAGCTAGTCGCGACGTTCGGAGTCGGACAGTCGGACGGTCCCCGAGGCCAGGCCCGTGGCGCACGTGGGGGAAAATGACTCTTGCGCGTGGCCGCGCAGTATCACATTTATGGGCCGGCGGGCACAGGGTCCGTTTCACGCCAACCGGAGGCGCATGAGCACGCGGGTCCGACAGCGATCATTCGACTGTCCCGTGCGGGCGCGCGAGCGCCGCATCTGCTCTGCCATCCGAAGCCGGCCGCTCCAGGCCGTTGCGACACCCCGCGAAGGGACTTCCGTCCCGTCGCGGGGTGTCTTCTCTTTCAGCGAGGTGAAATGTCCGGCCGTCGGCACTATCACCACGTCTCCCTCCCCCGTGTCCCGCGCGCGCCGCGCCGCGCCCGCCGGACGCATCCTGCCCAACAGAAGCGCGCGCTCAAGCGTGCGGCCATGCGCGACTGCGGCCGCCGCTGCGTGTACTGCGGGACGTGCCTCGACTTCGAGTACGCCACGCTGGACCACGTGTACCCGCTCGCGAAGGGGGGCACCCACTATCCGGGCAACCTCGTCCTGGCCTGCTGTCGCTGTAATCGACTGAAGAGCGACATGCTTCCGCACGAATTCTTCGCCCGGTTTCCGTGGGCGGGGATGAACTTCATTCGCTACGCGAGAACGGTGCATCGGGCACTCAAGCGGTGCGCCCGCCGGGCGGTGAGTCTCGCGTATGCCGAAGCGGCGTAAACGGCGAAAACACGATCACTGAAACCTGCAGGCCGCGAGCGCCGTGCGCTGACGACTCTCGGCTCCCAGCTTGCCGGGGCAGTTGCCGGGCTCAGTAGTCCACGGGCCGAAGGTAACTCTCGCCGATCGCAGTCGGACTGAGCATGGCGACCGTCGGCAGCTTGCGCTTCCAGTGCGTGCGCGCCACGCGTTTCTGCACGAGCGCCACCTCGGCCGGGTCAAGTCCTCGGGCCACGAGGTCAGCCTCGGAGTAGCCGCACAGGAACCAGTTGAGGATCTCGTCGGCCCGGGCATAGCTGATCCCGAAATCCGCCTCGTCGGTCTGCCCGGCCACGAGGTCGGCGGTCGGGGGCTTGTCGACGATGACGTCGGGCACACCCAGATGCCGGGCCAGCGTCCACACCTGCGTCTTGAAGAGATCGCCGAGCGGATTGACCGGCGGGGCATCGTCGGCGTGCCAGGTGAAGTAGCCGAACATGCGCTCGGTCTTGTTCCCGGTACCAAGGGGAATGGCCGTATCGCGAGCCGAGAGGTCGAACAGCACGATCATCCGCATGCGCGCCATGACGTTGCCGCGTCGCTGCGGATCGGCGTCGGGCGTCGTCTGCAGGTAGCCGTCCACGCCGGCGGTGATGTCCACCGTGCGGCCTTCGATGCCGAGGCGGTCGATCACGAGTTGGCCATGGGCGCTGCTCTCGGCGCTCGATGTGCGGTAGGGCATGCGAACGCCGATCACGTTCTCCGGTCCAAGAGCGCGCGCAGCGAGGAACGCCGTGACCGCCGAGTCGACGCCGCCCGACACGCCGACCAGCGCCTTGGCGTAACCGCGTTGCCGCACCTCGTCACGCAGGAACTCAACCAGCCAACGCTCGGTGAGCGCCGGATCGATCTCCAACGGCACCGGTGGCCGCTGCACGGCGTTGCCGTCGACCACCAAGACCGGCGTTGCCGGAGCCGGCGCGGTGCCGCGCGCGGGTACGTTCCTTAGGACGGCGGGGTCGTACGAGATCGTGGCCGGCACGCGGCGCTCCACGCGCTCCATCGACGCGCGCAGATGTGGGGCCATCACCTCGAGGTCGGCAAGCAGCGGCTGGTCGGCGCGCGCCCGCGCCACGTCGGCGAAGTCGAGAGCGTAGGTCACCAGCGCTTCCGTCCACAGAGGCCCGCGCACCAGCACCTCCCCCTTGGGGCCGGCGATCATCGACGCGCCGGGAAACATGCGTCCGCCCTCGCTTCCGGCGAGATTGGCCAAAATCACGAACGCGCCGTGCTCGTCCGCCATGTCGCGGGCCAGCCGCTCCCAACGGCTCACGCTCGCCGGGACGCCCGAGCCGTCGCTCTCGAGCCATGGCCCGCGCGCTGGCGGGGCGGTGGGCACGAACAGCACCTGGGCGCCGTCCAGGGCGGCCACCGTGGCCGTCATGCTGTGCCATGCGTCCTCGCAGATGAGTATCGCCGCGCGTCCCCACGGAGCGTCGAAGGCGCGAATTTCCCGCCCGCGCTCTACGAAGCGCTCTTCGTCGAACAGCCCGTACGTCGGCAGGAACATCTTCCGATGCACATGGCGAATCACCGGCTCGGTGTTCCCCACCGTCACATACGCACCGCTGTTGTAGAGCTTTCCGTTCCACGATTCGTAGAATCCGATGACCACGTCCAGCGTGCTGTCCCCCGGCACCGCAGCGCGATAGGTGCGCTGCAGGTCGGCGGCCAACGTCCCTGCAGTCACCGCGTGCTCCCGGACGCCGCCCTCCAGGAAATACCCGGTGAGCGCCGACTCGGGCAGGCAGAGCACCTGCGGGCGGGGCTGCTCGGCGTCGACCTGGGCGAACAGCCCGCGTAGCCGTGCCAGGTTGCCGTCGTAGTCGCCCTTGCGCGGTCGGAACTGTGCGAGGGCTAGGTGGAGGAGTGCGGTCATATGCCGTATAAGCATCGCGGGAGGTGACGCGCCGGGCAACCATGGGACCCCGCGCGGGTATCTTATCAGGAAGAATGCCCAATCCGACGACACTTGCCGGCATGAGGACCGGCCGACGATTGGCGCTGGTCGGCGCGATGATGTTCGTGGCCGGCTCGGCGCGCGCCCAACAGAGCGAGTCGATCGCTTGCGCCCCGCGCCTGGGTCCCACGCCCGGCGAGGCCTGGCAGATCGTGCCGTTACCACAATCGTCGCTCGTGTTCGCGCGCGACGGCTCCCTGATTGGCGAGATCGGCACCGACTGGCGCACCAGCATCGCGCTCTCCACGCTGCCCAAGTACGTCCCCGAAGCGTTCATCGCCGTGGAGGACAAGCGGTTCTACGAGCACAACGGCGTGGACCTCGTGGGAATCGCCGGCGCGCTCAAGGACGTCGTTACCGAAGGGGATGTGCGTGGCGCCAGCACGATCACCCAGCTCGTCGTCGGCAACATGCACCCCAATCTCATCAACCGGCGCGATCGCAGTATCTCGCGCAAGCTTCACGAGCAGGCGGCGGCCCGCGAGATGGAGAAGCACTACAACAAAGCGCAGATTCTCGAGGCCTTTCTCAACAGCATCAACTTCGGGCATCGGTGGTGCGGCATCGAAGAGGCGGCCCGCCACTACTTCGGCAAAGACGCTTCGCAGCTCACCCTGCCCGAGGCGGCTTCGCTGGCCGCGCTGCCCAAGTCGCCGGCCGGTTATGATCCGGCGCGCCATCCCGATCGCAACAAGGATCGGCGCGATCTGATCCTCGGCCTGATGGCTGACCAGGGGTACATCACGCGGCAGGCCGCCGACCAGGCCAGAGCCACGCCGCTCGTCACCGTGCCTGACGCGGGATTCTCGGTGCGCGCCCCGTACTTCGTGGACGCCGTGGAGGAGGCCGCGAGGGCCGCCGGGGTCCCGCTGGCCAGCGGTGGCCTGCGCATCTACACCACCGACAATCCGGCGCTGCAGCGCGACGCGGAGCGGGCACTCGCGGACGGCGCCGCCAAGGTCGAAGCCCGGCCTGGTTACAAGCATCCAAAGTTCGATCCGGCGCATCCTACGCGCACGAACTATCTGCAGGGCATGGTGGTGGCCGTCGATCCCTACACCGGCGATGTCGAAGCGCTCGTCGGCGGACGGGATTACGCGGCGTCGCCGTACGATCGGGCGGTGAATGCCCAGCGCCAGCCGGGCTCGTCGTTCAAGCCGTTCGTGTATGCCAAGGCGCTGGAGGACGGAATCACCGCGAATACGATCGTGCCCGACACGGCGCTCTCCATCACGCTGCCCAATGGCGACGTATACGAGCCCAAGGACGACGACGGGAAGTTCCTGGGTGCGATGACGATCCGCGAGGCGCTGGTCCACTCGCGCAACTCGGTGGCGATCCAGCTCGGTCAGATGATCGGCATGGATTCGGTGGCTGCGCTCGCGCACCGCATGGGAATCGAAACACCCATCGCCGTCGTGCCGTCGAGCGCGATCGGCGCATCGGTGGTGCGGCCGCTCGACTTCGTCACGGCGTATTCGGCCTTCGCGAACAACGGGCTCGCCGTCACCCCGCGGCTGGTGACCCATATCGATGACCGCTACGGCCGCACCGTGTATGCGGCGCCCGACAGCACGCCGGTGCGCGTGCTCGACCCGGCCGTGGCTTACATCGTACGCGACATGATGAAGGATGTCACGGAGCGGGGCACGGGACGCGTGGCCCGCCAGATGGTCCCCGACAATATTCCGATCGCCGGCAAGACGGGCACCACGAACGACAACGTTGACGTATGGTTCGTCGGCATGACGCCGCGCTTGGTGGCCGGTGTGTGGCTGGGCTTCGACCAGAATGAGCCCATCGCGCTCGGCGTGGCCGGTGGGTCGCTTGCCGCGCCGGTGTGGGGCGAGTTGATCAGCGATTACTACGCGGGGAGGAGCGCCGGCCAGTTCCCGCCCGCGCCGGATCTGGTGTTCGCCGACTACAACCGTGCCACTGGACAGCCGGCTGACGATCTCACGCCGCCCGACGACCTCTATACGGAGTTCTTTGTGCCCGGCACCGGGCCCACCGCCACGCGCGACGACCCATGGAAGGTCCCACAGTGGGGGGCGCTCCTCATCCATTGACGGCGCCGCGACTCCGCCGCGCCGCCGTGTGAGGCACGGGCCGGCGGGAGGGTCAGCCCTGCCCGGCCCCTACCATCTCGTCGGCCAGATCTTCCATCGCGTGCACGCTCTCGGCCCCGCCGCCGGCCGGCAGCAGGGCGATCGCGAATACCTCGTCCAGCGTCGTCACCGCGTGGAACGTCATCTGCTCCCGAACATCGGCCGGGATATCCTCGAGATCCGCCTCGTTGTCCTTGGGCAGAATGACGTGCGTGATCCCGGCCCGATGCGCGCCGAGCACCTTCTCCTTGAGCCCGCCGATGGGCATCACCCGGCCGCGCAACGAAGTCTCTCCTGTCATCGCGACGTCCTTGCGCACCGGGCGGTTGGACATGGCGCTCACCAGCGCCGTGGCCATCGTCACGCCGGCCGATGGGCCGTCCTTCGGAATGGCGCCGGCCGGCACGTGGATGTGGACCTCGATCGACCCCAGCTTATCGGCCGGAATGTTGAGCAAGTCGGCGTGCGTGGCGGCGTACGTGAGCGCGGCACGCGCGCTCTCCTTCATGACGTCGCCCAGTTGCCCGGTGAGAATGAGCGACAGGCTGCCCCATCCGCTCACCTGGGTGCGGGCGTCCTCCGGCTGCGCAGGTCCCGCCCCGTACAAGCGGCGGATGGCGGCTTCGACGAACATGATGTCGCCCCCTGCGGGGGTATAGTACATGCCCGTCGCCACCCCGATCTCGCTCTCCTCGGCTGCGTGTTCCGGGTGCACCCGCGGGCGGCCGAGGAGCTGCCGCACCTCGTCGGCATCGATGAGATTGTCGTCGATCAGCGCGGTATCGCCCGCCGCCACGCGGCGGGCCACCTTCCGCGCCACGGCGCCGATCTGCCGCTCCAACTGGCGCACGCCGCTCTCCCGGGTGTACTTGCTGACCACGGCCATCACGGCGTCATCGCTGAACGTGATCCCCTTCTCGCCCAAGCCATTCTCCTCGAGCTGGCGCGGAATGAGGTACTTCTTGGCGATTTCGGCCTTCTCGCGCTCCGTATATCCGGCAAACTCGACCACTTCCATGCGGTCGAGCAGCGGACCCGGAATGTTCTGGATCAGGTTCGCCGTGGCGACGAACAGCACTTCACTCAGGTCGAACGGAATGCCCAAGTAGTGGTCGGTGAACGTGTCGTTCTGCGCCGGATCGAGTACCTCGAGCAACGCGCTCGCCGGATCGCCCTGGAAGCTCACGCCCAGCTTGTCGACTTCGTCTAGTAGGAACACGGGATTCTTGGTGCCGGCCTGCTTCATCCCCTGGACGATACGACCAGGCATGGCGCCCACGTAGGTGCGCCGGTGGCCACGGATGTCGGCCTCATCCCGCGCTCCGCCCAGCGCCGCCCGCACGTATTTGCGGCCGAGCGCGCGCGCGATCGACTTGGCAATCGACGTCTTGCCCACGCCTGGCGGGCCCACGAACAACAGAATTGGGCCCTTGGCCATGGCCCGGGCTTTGGCTTCCTTGGCGTCGGTGATCGTGCGTTCGTCGTCGCCCTTGGCAAGCGACGGGGTCGCGTCTTCCTTGACGGCCTGGATCTTCACGATCGGCATCTCGCCGGTCTTCTTCAGTTCGTCGGCGATCTGCTGCGCGCGCAACTGGCGCACGGCCAGGAACTCGAGCACCCGGTCCTTCACGTCGGGCAGTCCGTAATGGTCCTCTTCGAGGATCGTCGAGGCGTTCTTGAGGTCGAGGTCGTCGTCGGACCGTGCGTTCCATGGCAATTCGGCGATCCACTCGAGATACGTGCGGATGACTTGTGCTTCCATGGACTCGCGACCCGCACGCTCCAAGCGCCCCAGCTCGCGCTCGACCTCGGCCCGCGCTTCCTTGGGTAGCTCGAGTTTGTTCAGCTTCCCGCGCAGTTCCTCGATTTCCTTCGAGGCATCATCGTCGCCCAGTTCCTTCTGGATGGCCTTCATCTGCTCGCGCAGGAACATCTCCCGCTGGCGCTCCCCCAACTCCTCCTGGACCTGCGACTTGATCTCCTCCTGCATCTCGATCATCCCGATCTGCTTCTGCACGTGCACGAGCACGCGGCGCAGCCGCTCCTCGACGCTCAGGATTTCGAGCAGCCCCTGCTTCTCCGCGGTGGGAAGATCGATGTAGCCAGCCACGAGGTCGGCGAACCGGCCCGGATCGGTGACCGAGTCGAGCACCTGATGCACGACCTCTTCCGGAAGTCCGCGTCGTTCGCCGAGTTCACCGGCGCGTTCCCGGATCTCTTTGTACAGTGCGACGAATGCCGGATCTTCTTCGTTCGCCGGCTTCATTTCCTCCACGTCCACGACGACGGCGCTCAGATAGCCCTCGTTGGAACTGTACTGGAGCGCCGTGGCGCGCTGCTCGCCGTTGAGCAGCAATTGCACGCCGCCCAATCCACGCTGGATCTGGCCGATGCGAGCCACCACGCCCATCGCGTACAGAATTTCCGGAGCCGGCTCGTCCGTGTTGTCGCGCTGGGCGACCGCGAACACCAGTCGATCAGCCTTCAAGGCTGCTTCGATCGCCCGTAGCGTCCCTGGCCGGCCGGCGGCGATCGGCGCCGTTAGCCCCGGGAAGATCACGGTCCCGCGAAGCGGCAGAACCGGCAGAGTATGGCGTTGAGCCATGCGAATCACATGCTCCGAGAAGAGGGTAGCGACACTACCAATGATCACTACCGAGTCAATGCACGGTCCGTTCCAGAATTCTGGCGACACGACCTAAGTGAGTGCGGACATGCACTTAGTCACCATTGGCCGCGAGTCCGTCGCCCCACTGTGGGGGCCCGTCCTGTGGAGTTACGACACCCTGGCGGGATTTGCAACTTCGACCCGCTACTCTGACGTAGTGACACTGCCGAACCGGCGCGTCCTTTCCAGAAGTACCCAGTCGTGCTAAGATGCCGTATTCCGCCCTAAAACGAGCTCGCCGAGTGTCTGACCCCGTCCTCCCGTCTGGGGACTCCGAGATGCGTGCGCTCGTGGAGCGCGCCCTGAGCGCCCACTACGAGCTCGATGCCGAAATCGGGCGCGGGGGGATGGGCATCGTGTATCGGGCGCGCGATCGCCGGCTCAAGCGTATGGTTGCGATCAAGGTGCTCCCGCCAGAGCTCGCCTTTCGCAGCGACATCAAGACGCGGTTTCTGCGCGAGGCCGAGACCGCCGCCCAACTCAACCATCCGAACATCGTTCCCATCTACACGGTGGACGAGGTGCATGGGCTGGTCTTCTTCGAGATGGCGTATGTGAGTGGCGACAATCTGGCCAAGCGCCTGCACGACCGCGGCGTGCTGCCGGTGGACGAGGTGCGCCACATTCTCCGCGACGTGGCCGACGCACTTGCCTACGCCCACGAACGCGGGGTGGTGCACCGCGACATCAAACCCGACAACATCCTGCTCGATGCGGAGACTGGCCGTCCCATGGTCACCGACTTCGGCATCGCGCGTGCCGTGAGCGACGGAGACTCGCGACTCACCGCGACGGGCATGGCCATCGGCACGCCGGCGTACATGTCACCGGAGCAGGCGGCGGGCGAGCGCGTGATCGACGGGCGCAGCGACATCTACGCGCTCGGCATCGTGGCCTACCAGATGCTGGCCGGTGAGCCGCCGTTCTCGGCGGGCAGCACGCCCGCCATGCTGGTCAAGCATATCTCGGAAATTCCGGTCCCCGTGGAGCAGCGGCGGGCCGACGTGCCGCCCGACCTGGCGCGCGCCGTGTCGCTCATGCTCCAGAAGGATCCAGCCAATCGCTTTCCATCGGCGGGCGACCTGGTGAAGGCGCTCGACGGCGGCGTGATGCCGCTCCCGCCGTCGAACATCGTGCCGGGGGTCGTAGGGTTACCATCGGCCGCGGCCAGCGCCGCGATTGCGACAGCCATCGGTGGTGTGCCGTCGCATCAGGGCGCTGGCTTCGACCCCGGCCTGTACGTGCCCACCGCCGATGAACTGCGCCGCTGGGACGCGCCGCAGGTGCAGGCATTCCGTCGGCGGGTGTGGCCGTATCTGTACGTGAACGGCGTCATCGTGCTGATGTCGATTCTGTTCCGCTCGAACTTCACATTCTTCACGGTTATCTGGAGCATCTGGCTGGCGTTCAAGTACGCCAAGTTGTGGAGCGACGGCTACGATTGGCGCGACGTGTTCCAGCAGCCGCGCGATCGCACGCTCATGGAAGTATTCGACGATTTCATGGAGCACGTTCGGGCGCTGTCGAGTTCTCAGAAGCGGCGCGCGCTGCTGGACGCGCGCCGCCAGCGCCGGGTGGCTCGGCGCGCGGGCGGTGTGCCGGCCGCGGGCGCCTTTCCCGGCCCGCGGCTGGACGATGGCACGCTGGCGCAATCCGCCGGCCCGTACGCCAATACCGTTCGCCAGGCGATCGGCGACCGTGACGAGATCGTGCGCCTCATCGAGTCCCTGCCACCCGCCGATCGGTCTCGCGTGCCCGACGTGGTGCGCTCCGCGGTCGCCCTCCATGAAAAGGTGCAGGGGCTTGCGATCGGGCTCGCCGACCTCGACAGGCAGACACCTCCCGGGGGGCTCACCGCTTACGAGGCCGAGATTGCGCGATTGGAGAACGAGGCCAACCCACTGGATCACCGCGGGAGCGAGGAGCGAGTGCACCGGCTGGCATACCTCAAGCGCCAGCGCCGCGCGATCATGGACGGCGAGTCCAAGCGCGCCGCCACCGCCGCCCGCCTCGAGACCTGCGCTCTGGCGTTGCGCAACATGAAACTCGACGTGCTGCGCCTGCGAGCCGGCATGCAGACGCACCAGCACATCACCACGCTTGCCATGAACGCGCTCAACCTGGCCGACAGTGTGGACAGCGCGGTATATGTAGCCGACGTGCTCGGGCGGGGCGCCCCCTCTTCCGCAGAGGCCCGCCCGGCGGCTGAGAAGAGGTGAGCGACTACCTCCAGGATCGGCTCGTCGCGGCGGTGGGCGACCATTACTTGATCGAAGCGGAAATCGGACGCGGCGGCATGGCGGCCGTCTACCGGGCGCTCGATCTCCGGCTCAATCGCCACGTCGCGATCAAACTGCTGCCGCCCGACCTCGCGTTCAACGCCGACGTCAAGACACGCTTCCTGCGCGAGGCACAGATGGCGGCGCAGCTCAACCACCCCAACATCGTGCCGATCTACTCGGTGGACGAGCGCGACGGCGTGGTGTACTTCGTGATGGCCCTCGTTGAGGGCACGACGCTCGCCCTGCACCTCCACGAATCACCGCGGTCGAGCTTCGACGAGGTGCGCCGCGTGATCGGCGATGTGGCCGACGCCCTCGACTACGCCCACCACAAGGGCGTCGTGCACCGCGACATCAAGCCCGACAACATCATGCTCGACCGGGGCAGTGGCCGCACGATGGTGACCGATTTCGGCATCGCGCGCGCCGCCGCTGGCGACTCCCGCCTCACCGTCACCGGGGTTGCCGTGGGCACGCCGGCGTACATGTCACCTGAGCAGGCATTGGGTGAACGTGATGTGGACGGGCGCAGCGACATCTATTCCCTCGGGGTCGTCGCCTACCAGATGCTCACCGGCGAGCAGCCGTTCAAGGCAGCCAACACCCCGGCCATGCTCGTCAAGCACGTGTCGGAAGTGCCGCGCCCGGTTCACGAGAAGCGTCCGGACGTACCAGCACCCATCGCCCGCGCCGTCGAGATCGCGCTCGCCAAGGACCCGGCGGCACGTTGGCCCACCGGCGCCGCCTTCCGCGACGCCATCCGAGCCGCCGCCGTGGCCGACGCGCCCGCGCCGCCGCCGCGCCTCGAGCAACTGTCGTCCACCGGTTACGTGAACTCCCCAGTCAGCGGTGGGCGACCGGGCACTCCGGGCGCCTCGGCTCCGCCACCGGTGGGAATACCCGGCTTCATCCTGCCGGCTCCCCCCATCAGCTACGACCGTGACGAGTGGCGCGATTGGCGCGATGAGCTGAAGGGGCGTGCCGTCGACTTTCGTGAGCAGCGCGCGGCGTGGCGCGACCAACGGCGCGCATATCGGCACGGGAGCATCGCCGAGTTCCGCGACGATCCGACGCGCTCGCTCGACGAACGCGTTGCCGGGTTCCGCCGCCGCCTCGTGGGAAACCTCACCACACTGTTGATGCTGTTCGGCATCAACATGCTCACCAGTCCCGAATTCTGGTGGTGGCTCTTTCCGGCGCTCGGCATCGGCATCGGCCTCGTGCGGCGCTGGGGCACTCTCTGGGCGGACGGGGCCACCCTCAAGCAACTGTTCCGACGCGGCCAGCCGGGTCAGCCGCCGGCGGCACGGGGTGCCGTGGGGGACCGAGGGTCCGATTCGGCACCGGCCGCGCCGGGACGTTCGCTCCCCGCTCGTGCCGAGCCCGCCATGGCCAGCGACGTCGTCCTTGCCGGCCCACATGGGGCAGCCGTGCGCCGCGCCGCCGGCGACCGCATCGTCATCCGCGAAGTCCTCGCCGCGCTTACCCCCACCGAGCGCCAGATGCTGCCCGACATCGAGCCCACGGTGAACGCGCTCGGCGAACGCATCGGCACGCTCGCGAGCACATTGCAGAGCCTCGACGCCGATGCCTCGGGCGCCAACCTCGGCGCGCTCGACCAGCGCATTGCCGACCTCAAGCGGGAACCAGAGACCGCGGAGCGCAACCGCCGCTTGAGTCTGCTCGAACGGCAGCGCACCACGGTGCACGATCTGCTCGAACGGCGGCGGGCGCTCCTTCCCAGGCTGGAGAGCGCCTGCATGGCCCTGCAGAATCTCAAGCTCGATCTCCTCAAGCTTCGCTCGGCGGGCCTCGACTCCGCGCTCGGTGACGTCACCAGCGCCACCCAGGAAGCGCGCACGCTGTCGCGCGACATCGGCCACGTGCTCGAGGCGGCGGAAGAAGTGCGGCGCCTCTGAGCGGTTTAGCTTACAGGATGATCGTGAACCGCCTTGCCCCGATCCTGCTCGCGGCACTCGTCTGCGGGTGTTCCGCGGATCGGTCCGCCGCGTCCGCCAAGGCGACGCCGGCATCCCGCCATGCCGCCGCCGTAGAGCACCGGCCGCCCGTTTCCGAGCGCAGGCTCGATTCCACGGCCGCGTCCGCCGGCGCATCCGAGGCGGACGATGCCGATCAGACTGAATCGGCTCCGTCACCGCGGCCACCGCGCATGCACCCGCTTGCGGTTCCCAACCCCGTCCGCGGTCTGTATGCGAATCGCGCCGCGGTCGAAGGGCGGGATATCTGGCAGCTCGTCGACCTCGCGCGGCACTCCGAGGTCAACGCCCTCGTCATCGACATCAAGGACGACCGGGGCCTGCTGCTCTACCCGTCGACCGTGGGGCTCGTGCATGCGATTGGCGCCGACACTGCGCATCCCATGGCGGTGGCGCGGGTTCATGCGCTTCTGGATTCCCTGCGCGCCCACCGGATCTTTCCCATTGCGCGCATCGTCGTCGCCCGCGATCCGCTGCTCGCCGCGCGGCGGCCGGAGTGGGCGCTGCCCCGCGACTCGGGTGGGGGGTCCTGGGTGAACCCCGCGCGCCCCGAAGTCTGGGCCTACGCCGCCGATCTCGCGTCGGAGGCGGCGGCGCGCGGGTTCAGCGAGGTCCTGTTTGACGATCTGGAATACCCGGGCGCCACCGCCGCACCGCCGATGGACCATTCGCCGGGCGGGGCGCGGGCCCGCGCCCGGGTCCTCCGCAACGCGCTGAACTTCCTCCGTTCGCGGCTCGACATTCCGATCGCCGTCGGGATCGCCGGCGCCGCAGCCGGCGACACTACCGACCCGCAGTGGGAGACGATCGCCGAGCGTGCCGACGTCATCATGCCGGTCACGTTTCCCTCGGCGTTCGTGGACGGCTATGATGGCGTCGCCGATCCCGCCGCACATCCATACGAGATAGCAAATCGCGTTCTCATGGCGGCGCGCCGGCGCAATGCGTCCATCCGCGGCGCTGCCGACATCGTCCCGTGGTATCAGGGGTTCACGCGCGGCGCGCCAACGTACGATTCCGCCGAGGTGCGGGCGCAGATCCAGGCGGGGTACGACAACGGCATTCACAGTTGGATGCTCTGGAATCCGGCCAGCACGTATCCCGCCGCCGCGCTGCATGAGCCCGTACGCCGCGATACGGCGAAGGCGAAGAAACCCCGGCCGGCCCGCCCGGCGCACCGCCGGCACTAGTGGCGCGCCAACAACTGCGCGATCACCGCGCTCAATGCGGCCGGCGTGTCCTCGGGCAGGTAATGGCGCGCGCTCGGTACCACGTCCAGTGTCGCGCCTGGAATCGCATCCCGCAGGCGCTCGCCCACCGAGACCGAGAAGAACGGGTCGCCCCGGCCCCAGACCACGGCCGTCGGGCAGGCGATCCGCCCGAGTTGCGGGACCAGCGCCTCGGTTTCGGCGTTGTCCATCGCGCGCAGGTGGCGCATCAGCGCGTCCCGCCCATCGGTGCCGGCGAACGCGCGCGCGTACAACTCGAGGGAGTGCGCTCCCCGTGAGCTATTAGCATATCCAGATTGCAGCGCAGTGCGCAGGATGGATTGCAGCCATGCCGGGGGCACGAGGCGCCCCAAAGGAGCCAGACGCCGCCAGAACCGCCCGCGGTGCGTGGGCCAGGCGTCGAACGCTGCGGCGCTCACCAGGCACAATCGCGACACCCGCGCCGGGAATCGCACGGCGATCGACTGCGCGACGGCACCCCCCAGGCCATGCCCCACCAGCGCCGCTTCGCGCATGCCCAGCGCGTCCATCAACGCCAGCACGCGATCGGCATGGGCGGACACGCCGAGGGCCGAAGGGCCCGGCCGGTCGCTGCGCCCATAGCCGAGCAAATCGAGCACGACCACGCGATGGCCCGGCGGCAGGAGCGGCACCACTTCACTCCACATGTGCCCCGAGGTGGGGAAGCCGTGCACGAGGACCACCGGCGCACCGGCGCCACGCGTTCCGGCCGCGTAGTAGTACAGGCGAACACCGCCGACGTCGACGAATTCACCGCGCATGGCGGCCTGCGCTCAGGAACGGGCGGCGGGTGGGAAGCGGCATCGCGGCTCAAGATCGCCGCTCGCGCTCCGATCGGCCAGCATCAACGCATACGGGCCGCCCCCGAAGGAGCGGCCCGCTGCGTCATGCGTGTTGCCCGGCGATGTTACACACCACCACCACGACGACCGCGCATCGGCATGGCCGCGACGTTCGCGTCGAACACCTTCTGCTGATCCGGCGTCAGAACCGCACGCACGGCATCCTGATACTTCTTGTTCATCGTCTGCATCTTGCCCATTACCTCGCTCCGATCACCACCGTTCTGCATTTCCTCGCGCAGGCCCTGCATGTCGGTGGTCATCGCGGTCTTGAGACTGTCGACCGTCTTCTGCTGATCGGCCGTGAGTGTGATGGCCGTGGGCTGGGTCAACACGCGATCGATCATCGAGCCGCGGCCGCCCCTGCCACCCATGCCGCCACCACCGCCCTGAGCGGCGGCCAGCGAGGCCGTGCCGCCCAGACACATCACTGCCAGTGTCACCATCGCCAACTTACGCATGAAACGCTCCTATAAAGAATGGGATTCCAACACTCAAGTGACTGCCAGAAAATCACTTAGTACGTGCCCTCTAGCGCATCACCCGAAAAACGCTATGCTTACGCGCCCGAAGTCTTGGGCGGTACGACATCGCCTTCCCACACTGTCTCCCGCGACGCCGTGACCCTGCCATCTACTACGCATCTTGAACCCGACGCTGGCCCAGACGTTCCGGCGCAGCCTCCTGCTCCACTGCCGCCACCCCCGCCGCAGCCCGTGCGCTTTCCGCTGGGCTGGCTGCTGGAACACGCTGCGCCGGCCATCCAGTACCGCTCCGTCACCGATGTGGCGCGCCTGGAGCCGGCTGAGGGGCCAGGTCCCACGATACTCCCCTATACGTATCGACCCGCCGTGCTGTTGGCGCTGTCCCAAGCCGGGGATGGCACCTGGTCCCATATGATGCTCACCCTCCCGTCAGCACGCGCGTCCGGGTTCGAAGGCGTGGGCACGATCAATGCGGTCCAGCGTCTGCTCGAGTACGGCTGGGACAAGGAGTCGCCGCCGCTCATGCAGGCGCGCCGAGTACTCTTCCGACTGCTCGCGGAGGATGACGACCCAGAATTTCTATACGAATTCGGCGGCAGGGCCGCGCCCGACGAGGACACGGTCCACCGCGGCCGCACGATCCTGCGCGAGGCGGCGGCCGCCGCCCTGGCTCAGGCCGGCTATCAGGGCGACCCCCGCCTGCGCGGGGCCGCCCGGCGGATTCTCGACCGCATCAATGACTTCCTGCGGTCGCCGCTTGCCGAGAAGCCGTGGATCCGCGTGGGCAATCAGCACCTCCTCGCTCCCGAGGCGGCCCCGCCCTCGATCTATGCGCTCACCATGCTCGCCTACATGCCGCTCTTCTGCACCGAGCATGCCGAGGTGATGGATCGCATCTACTCGTGGCTCTCCCAGTCGCTGCCGCGCCAGGACGTGAAGCAGCTTCTCGGCCGCCGCGTCGCGGCCCAGCCCCACCTCGTCATGGGCGACCAACTGCCGCACCGCAACGCCGCCGACGCCGACGTGGTGAGTGCGCTCGCTTGGCTGGAATTGATGGCGCGGCTCGGCTTCCTCAAGGTCAATGACAACTGGTCCAGACTCTTCGATCGTTTTCTCGACGATCGCGATGCCGACGCCGTGTGGCATCCGCACAAGGGACTGCACGCCGTGAAGACCCCCAACCCCTTCGTCTGGGCCAGGTATCCGCTCGAGGACGAATTGGTCGACGACGCCCGATGGACCGACGTGACCTTCCGTCTGGGGCTCATTGCGCGATTGGCCGGGCGGCCGATCGAATTCGTCTGATCGCCGCTGCTGAGATCTACCCCGCACGCGAGCCCGGCATCGCCGTGCGCTTCGTCCCGGTGCACGACGGCGTGCGTTTGCGGGTGCTTGAAGCGGGGCTGCGCGAGGGCCGGCCGATCGTGCTGCTCCACGGCTGGGGGGCGTCGGTATATTCGTACCGCGCCGCTATTCCGCCGCTCGCGGCGGCGGGCTTCCGCGTGATCGCTGCGGACCTGCCGGGGCATGGGCTGAGCGACAAGCCACCCGAACTGGAGCAGTACACGCGCGAGGCGATGATCGCCGCGGCGAACGCGCTTCTCGACGCGCTCGACGTGCGCGACGCCGTGGTGGTGGGGGTGAGCATGGGCGGCGCCATCGCCGCCGGGCTCGCCATCGAGCACCACCCGCGGGTGGGACGCGTGGCCCTCATCGATCCCGTAGGATTCGCCCCCGTGCGATTCGTGTCCGTGGCCCAGATGGTCGCGCCGCTCGCGCTGCGCGACTACGCGTCGTTCATCGTCGCCAAGCCGCTCGTGGGCTGGTTTGTCCATCTCGCCTACTGGGACCAGTCGCGCGTCACCGACGACGATGTGGAGCAGTACTGGGCCACCGCTGCGCAGCCCGGCTTCGGCGCGGCGGTCGGCGCGTGCCTGCACTGCTTTTCGTGGGAACCGTTCGCCAAGGAGCAGCTCGCCGGCGTGCGGTGCCCCGTGCTCCTCGTGCTCGGCACGCACGATCATCTCATCGTGGGCAGCGAAGCGCGGGCACGCCACATCCCGCACCTCACCGTCGTGTCGATGAACGGTGGGCACGCCGTGAACGAGGAGCGCCCCGAAGAGACGAACGCCGCGCTCCTCGCCTTCGCGCGTGAGTAGCGACCGGCGGTGCCTGACGTTAGGGTTCACCGAACAATGCCACGCAACAAGAAGACGAACGAAGATCCCACCGAACCGTCGGTGACATTCGCGGCGCTGGGGCTTTCCGAGCCCGTGCTGCGCGCCGTGAGCGACGCAGGCTACCGCGAGCCCACGCCCATCCAGGCGCAGGCCATCCCGCTGATCCTGAAAGGGCGCGACATCATCGGTCTCGCGCAGACCGGCACCGGCAAGACAGCCGCGTTCACGCTCCCCGTGGTCGACCGACTCATCGATGGCCCGCGCCGTACCCGCGTCCTCATCCTCACCCCGACGCGCGAACTGTGCGTGCAGGTCGAGGAGAGCGTGCGGAAGTACGCCAAGCACGCCGAACTCGAGGTGGCCCCCGTCTACGGCGGGGTGCCGCTCGACCCGCAGCAGAAGGCGCTGCGGGCCGGCGTCGACGTCGTGGTCGCCACCCCGGGCCGCATGATCGACCATCTCGAGCGCCAGAACGTGGTGTTCGATGATCTCGAAGTGCTCGTGCTCGACGAGGCCGACCGCATGCTCGACATGGGATTCGCGCCCCAGATCAACCGCATCGTGGCTCAGATTCCGCCCTATCGGCAGACGCTGCTGTTCAGCGCCACGATGCCGCCCGAAGTCGAAGCCCTGGCCCGCAAGTATCTGCGCAAGCCCGAAGTGGTGCAGATCGGCCTGCGCTCGTCGGCAGCCAGCACGGTTACCCACGCGGTCTACCCCGTACCCACCGACCGGAAATCGGCCCTCCTCGGCCAACTCCTCCAGGAAGCCGGCATGGATTCGGTGCTCGTGTTCACGCGCACCAAGTACGGCGCCGACCGCGTGGTGCGCCATCTCGAACACGACGGCATCGATGCCACCGCGATGCACGCCGACAAGACGCAGGCGCAGCGCACCAAAGCGCTCGACGACTTCAAGCACGGCAAGATCCGCGTCCTCGTGGCCACCGATATCGCCCAGCGTGGACTAGACATCTCGGGCATCTCGCACGTCATCAATTACGACGTGCCTCAGCATCCCGAAGACTACGTGCACCGCATTGGCCGTACCGGCCGCGCCGAGAGCACTGGCGACGCGTTCACGTTCATGGCCCCCGACGAGATCGCGATGGTGCGCACCATCGAGCGCATGATCGGCGAGCCCATTCCCCGGATCTCCGTACCGGGTTTCGACTTCGGAACCTGAGCAAACGCGGGCTGCGGAGCGCCCCCGGTTGCGCCGAACAGGGGACCGTCGCCTAGACACCTCCCCGGGAAAACACGACGGCTGGCCGCGCGTCGCGCGGCCAGCCGTTTCTCCCGGATTGGGCGGTTACTCGTGGACGACGAGCATCCCCACTTCGCCGTTGAACCCATCGCGCATCGTCGGCGTGCCAGGTGGGGGCAGCCACTTGCCGCCGTCAACACGGACATTGATCTGGTGGACGCCATCGGCGATTGGCAGGAGGGCCTCCCAGAGGTCGCGTCCGCGCTGCACCATCTCCACCGGCTGCCAGTCCGTGAAGTCGCCCATCACCTCCACGCTCTGCACGCCGGCGATGTGCACTTGCACCCGTTCCAGCGAGGGGCCCGCCGCGGCGACCGCGAACTTGCTGATCGCGCTGGCTCGTGCTTCGATGGGCACCGCGCCGGCCGTCATCGCCGGCCAGGCTGCGAACATCATGCCTAGATTGGCGTAGTTGCGGGCCGGCAGTCCGCGTGCCGGGTTGGATGGCTGGCGACCGGCGCCGACCACCATCGCGACGTCACTGGTAAGCCAGACGACGGCATTCGCCGCCGCCCAACGCCGCGAGTCGGGCGTCACGTCGGTGGCGTCGCCGAACCGGTACCCCGATTGCGCGTCCAACTCCACGGGGCCCTTCTCGAAGTGCACCGACCCCTGCACGTCGCTGAAGTGCGACTGCCGCAGGCAGCGACTGTTGTCGGTGGTTGCCACGCACGTCTGGAGCGAACTGGTCGAGTCGCTGGCGCTGGCGATGCGGGTGAACGCGAAGTTGGTATACGTCCCGGTGAGGGTTGCCGGGCCGACCTGCGTCCAGGCGCCGGCTCCCGCCACGTCCACCGCCGAGACCACTGCCACGCGCCAGGGCCGTGCCACGCCGGTCTCCAGCCACATGCCGCCGGCCTGCGAGAACACGAGGTGTACGCGCGCTTCGGCGGCGACCTGCTGGTTCTGGTTGATCCGGTCGTAGTACGCCCGGCTGGCATTGGCCATCAGTTGGGCGCTCAGGTGGTGGCGCACTGGCGTGGTCACCGATCCCGAGAGCCGCGCGTCGGCGAAGTCCCACGAGTTGCCGTCGAGCCAGGCCGAACCACGCGCCGAGAGCTTCACATTCTGCCCCTCGTAGCGCAGGTCGGGGGTGAGGCTGAGCGCGCTGGACGGCACGAAGCCCGGCGTCGAGCTGGTGACGGCCCCGGCTTCCAGCCGTGAGACGACCTGTGCCGAGGCTGCGCCCTGCGGTAGGCACAGGGCGGCGGCGACGGCAATTAGGACGGATGGTCGGTTCAGCGCGAACATCGCGATACGCGCTCGGCGTTCGGGAAACCGCGAGCCGCTATTCGGGGACCTTCGCTGGCGGCAGCCGTATCGGGATCGTTCGGGCACGGTTGACGAGTGCGTCACCCGGTGCGGCTCCCGATACTATGTCTTGTTCGACCGCCTTGGGCAAGCCCAACAGGTCGGCGTCCCCCGCCCCCCCCATCCACAGCTGCAGGATGGTGTGTGATGCCATGTCGCGCGGCACGCCGCGCGTGACGAGATCTGCCAGCACCACGAGCGGCACCGTAATCGACTTCCCGTGACCGCTGGCCCTCAGGTCGGCGAGCGCGGATGCCGGGATTCCCGCCTGCAACGCCGCCGCCGCTGCCGTCAACTCGTCCCGGCTGGCTTTGGGGCCCAGGGTGTTGCGGGCCTGACGCAGCGACAGGAAGACGGTACGCACGGCGCGGGCGATGGCTGGGTTGGGGGCGTGCTTGGCCACCCCCTCCTGCGCCTTGGACAGCACCGGCTCGCTTGGCAGCCCCTCGGCGCGCGCCGAATCGACCAGCGATCGCACCAGTGCCCGGCCGGCGGTGTCGAGCTTGGCCAGCGGGTCAGGGCCCTGTGCGAAGAGCGATGGTGCAGCAGCGGCGAGTGCGATCAACGCGACCAGTCCGCGACGTCCGGCGAGGCGCTTCATGTGGCCGACCCCTGTCCGATCAGCACCACGGAGTTCGCCGTACCGAATCCGTCGTCCGGCGCGCGCAACGCCGCCGGGTCGGGCACCCACTTGCTCCCTTTCGCCCCATCCACCACGAACGCATACACGTGGCGGCCCGCCGGCAGTTTGACCGTCACCGTCCACGCCGTGCCGTCGGCGCTCCGGGTCATCGGTGTGGCGGCCAGGCTCCAGTTGTTGAAGTCCCCCACCAGAGCCACTCGCGACGCGTGTGGGGCCTCGAGTTCGAACCGATGCACCTGCAGCGTATCGTGAACCGGGAGCTGCGCAGTCGCAGCCACAGCGGTGGGCTGTTCGGTCGGCAGGCGACCGTCCCGGTTGGTCACGGCGAGTCCGAGCAGTAGCCCGATCCCGACCAGCCCCGCAGCGAGCAAAGTGCTGCCCAGCGGGGACAGCGCCAACGGCCTGGGGGCCGTGAGCCACCCCATCCCGCGGCGCGGCCGAACCGGTAAGGGCGTCGACCGCACGGCGTCCATCACGCGCGCGCGCACACCGGCCGACGACTCCACCGGCCGCCGCGCTTCACGCGCGATCCATTCGACGTTGGGATCCCTCTCGGACTCAGTCATGCTTGATCAACTCCCATCGCTCGCGCAGGCGATCACATGCGCGCTTGACTCTCATCTTCAACGCGGAAACGCCCACGCCGGTCAGCGCCGCCATCTCCTCGTAGCTCAACTCCTCGATGTACTTCAGCAGGAACGCCTCGCGCAGCAGTGGATCCAACTCGCTCAACACCCGCTGCACGAACTCCTCGTCCTCCCCCGTCCACCCGGCTTCCCGCTCATCCGCCGCATTGAGCAGCGCCGCCTCTTCGCGCACGAACACGCGCTCGTGCTGCGACCGCCGCGCCGCCAGGCTCCTGCACTGATTCACCAGGATGCGATACAGCCACGCGCTGAACTTGTCGCGCTCCTGATATCTGCCCAGCGCCCGATACGCCCGCAAAAACGTCGCCTGCAACGCGTCTTCCGCGTCATCGCGGTTTCCCAGCATCCGAACCGCGTACCGCGCGCATTGATCGTAGTATCGATCAACCAGCGCCGCGTATGCCTCAACGTCACCGCTGAGCACACGTCGGACGTCGGCCGCGTCGTCGGTCATCTCATGAGGAATAACTCACCCCCATCGGTGGACCGTCACATTTCTGCGTGATAGTGATCACGGTTGGCACCAATCCGTGACCTCGCGCGCGAACGGCGGCAATCTAGCGCGGCCCCGGCGTGGGTGTCTCTCCTCCCGCGGGCACGGCGTACCCGCACTACCCCTACCGGCGGACGCGCCCCAGCCGGGACACGACCAGCGTCTCCCGAGCTCGCCCGCGCACCACCACCACCGTGAGGTTCGCCCCACCGTGCCCCAGCCCCCGCCCGTCGTAGCTCATGGAGTCGCGACTGCTGCTGAACGCTACTCCATACAGTGACCCCACCGCCCGGGTCCGGGTTCCCGTGCCGGGTACTCGCAGGCGCACCATGCCGGCTACACTGTCGAACCGGACCCACGCGCCGGCCCCCCGGGCCAGCGCCTCCGCACGCGCCTCGACGAACAGGGCCTCGATGTCCCGCGCCGCCGCGCGCACCGCCGCCCGGTCGGCCGACGCGGCGGCCGGCGGCACAGCGAGCGCCAAGAGCGTGCCGATCATCGCCAGCACGAGCAGGAGTTCGGGGAGGGTCATGGCGGCACGGCGCATGCGGCAACCTGCGTCGTCGACCATGGTTCCTCACCATCATCTGATTGCCACGCGCATCCGTCCCCCACCGGCGTCGGTCGGGGTCGACGCGCGGCGCATGCGGCCCCATCTTCGGCGTACAACCTCAACTCCGACATCCCATGCGCATCGCTCCATTCACCGCGCCCTTCGCCGCCCTGCTCGCCCTGGGGAGCTGCATGAGCCCCCGCGCCCAGACGAACATGGCCCAGACCGTGATGGACATGGGGACCGCCGTGCAGAACATGCAGGGCGATCTGCAGGACGCCATGGCCACGGTCGATTCCCTCAAAGCCGTGGTGGCGTACCAGGACACGCTCATCCAGCGCCTCGCCACACTCACCCACGTGCCCTGGCCCCCACCGCGCAATTAGCTGCCGCGGCCGCCCGGCGCTGGTTACAATTCGACGATGCACATCACGATCGAATACTGCACGGTTTGAAACTACGAGCCGCGCGCCGCCGGTCTGGCGGCCGAAATTCGCACCCGGCACCCGGACGCCGAGATCACCATGGTACCCTCACGTGGCGGCCGTTTCGAAGTGCTGCGCGACGGGCGTCCGTTATTCGAAAAATCTAAGCTCGGCCGCCACGCGCGGCCGGGCGAGGTCCTGGAACTGCTCGACGCCCCCTAGCCGGCCCGCGCCCCCGCGCCATACCGCCCGCTTCCCTATGCGCATCGCCCTGTCCACCGGCGGCGGAGACGCCCCGGGTCTCAATGCCGTCATCCACGCCGCCGTCCTCTCGGCCCTCGACCGCGGGTGGGAGGTGCTGGGCATCAAGCGGGGCTACTTCGGACTGCTCGGAGAGGACGATGTGGTCACCCTGAATGCCGATTCCGTGCGCGGCATCGCGCACCTCGGCGGAACGATCCTGCGCACGACCACTCGCGGCAATCCCTTCTCCTGGCCCATTCCCCAGCCGGACGGCTCGGTGATCGAGGCCGACCGCTCGTCCGAGCTCATCGAGAACGCCCGGCAACTCGGGATAGACGCCATCGTCGCCATCGGCGGCGATGGCTCGCTCCACCTGGCCCACAGGCTGCACGAGAAGGGCCTCCATATCGTGGGCGTCCCCAAGACGATCGACAACGACGTGAGCGGCACGATCAGTACGTTCGGCTTCGACACCGCGGTCACCACGGCCCTCGAAGCGATCGACCGCCTGCACACCACCGCCGAGAGCCACGACCGTGTGATGGTCATGGAGGTGATGGGCCGCCACGCGGGATTCATCGCACTGCACGCCGGCTTCGCCGGAACAGCCGACGTCATCCTCATCCCGGAGATCCCCTACGACATCGAGCGCGTGTGCGAAAAGATCCGCAGCCGCGACCGTGCGGGGCGTCATTTCTCCATCGTCGTGGCCGCGGAGGGCGCGTTCCCGCAGGGCGGCACCCCCTACGTGCGCGAACGCAGCGAATCGGGCGGCGAGGGCCGCTTGGGCGGCATCGGCGAAATCGTCGCCAGCGCCATTGAAGCGCGCACCGGCAAGGAAACGCGTTCGCTGGTGCTCGGCCACCTCCAACGCGGCGGCCAGCCCACCGGCTACGACCGCGTACTCGCCACCCGGTTCGGCGGCGCCGCCGTAGTCGCCGTCGCGAATGGAAAGTGGGGGCACATGGTCGCGCTCCAGTCACCCCATATCGTGACCATTCCCATCGTCGAGGCGCTGGCTCGACCCAAACGCGTGGAACTCGATCACGACGTGGTCCAGACGGCGCGAGCGACTGGGATCAGTTTCGGCGACTGACCCGCCCGTTAACCCGGGTGAGATTGGGTTTAGGAGATCGGCCGCCTGGACCGAACTCCGGTGCGAACCTCGGCCCCCAGTCCGTGTATGACTTGCTGCCCGGACGGTCGTCGTTCTGGTGCCGCAGTATTGAATTCGTCGTCCCCACAGTCCATGAAGTCGCTGATCTCACCCCGCACCATCGCCATTGTCGTCGGCGTACTGATCGCGTCCTCCGCCCAGGCCCAGCGGCCCCGGTCGGACGGCCAGTCAGTGCCCGACAACCTGCGCCCCCCCGCCGGCATGTGCCGCGTGTGGGTGGACGGCGTCCCGCCTGACCGGCAGCCGGCACCCACCGACTGCGCGTCGGCGCTGCGCAATCGACCCTCCAAGGGAAGGGTGCTGTTCGGCGACGACTACGTGCGCACCGACTCCAACCGCCACCGGACCCGCGCCGACGATCCCGCCGCCGACTCGCCGCTCAAGGGCCTGGCACCGCTACCCAAGTCGCTCGAGCCCAAGTCGGCGGACGCCAATTCACCCGGCAAGCGGGCGGCCAATGAAAAGAAGAATCCCGACGCCCACCGGCCGCCGGGCCACAAGCCCGACTCGACGGGCGTGATGCCCCCGAACGCCAGCACTCGCAAATCCACGGTCTGAGCGCCCCCGGGGTTCCGGCGGAGCGCACCTGCGTGCAGCTTCCGCCTCCGTGACACGCCCCGTCCACGATCGCTCGCTCCCGCCCGATCACGACGCCTTCGTCCGCGCCGAGCCGCCCACGGGGCGGGTGATCATAATCGCGCCCACGCGCGCCGCCTGCGAGACGATCGAGATCGCGCTCGGCCTCCATATCCAGACGTTTCTCGAACAACACCACGGCGAGCGCGTGCGCGAACTGGCTCGCGCCCGCCGCGGATTCGGGATCGTCGCGGGCACGGGCACTGGCAAGACCCTTGCCGTGCGGCCGATTGCCGAGGAGCTGCTCGGCACCACGGAACTGCACGTCGGCGTGGTGAACCGAGAGCGCGAAGCGACCCCCGAAACGCCCACCTGGAACGTCGTGATCGTCACGACGGGCATCGCCCGCCGCTGGTTCGAGGCGGGGGACATCCTGGCCGGCGACACACTCGTCGTCGACGAGATCCACCAGACGTCGGCCGAGTTGGAGCTGTGCCTGGCACTCGGAAAACGCACGGGCTGCCGCTTCGTCTGGCTCTCCGCCACTGTCGACCCGTCGTTCTACGCGCACTACCTGGACAGTGCCGACGTGCTCGAGGTGTACGCGTTCGATCCCGACAAGGCGGCCGATGTGCGTGTCGTGAACCGGCGATTGCGCGATTTTCTGGACTTCCGGACGGTGCAGCAGTTCCAGAAGCAGCGGCGCGGCGTCGGTGTATTCGTGCCTACGCGGCGGGGGGTGGAAGAAGCCGCGGCGCGCGTTTCGGAACTCTCGCCGCGCATGAACGTCGCCTTCTACCACGGCGGCGAGCCCATCCGCGTGATTCGACCGTTCCTCGACGGTAGCGAACGCAAGCCGTTCCTGCTCGCGATGACGGCGGCGGGCCAGAGCGCGCTCAACATCCATGGGCTGGACACGGTGATCATCGACGACGTGCGCTTTGCCAACCTGATCGACCGCGGGCGGAACGTGCTCACCCAACGGCATCTGGGAGCCAACGAGATCCTGCAAATGGCGGGGCGCGTGCACGGTCGCGTGGCCGGCGGGCGCGTCTACATCCTGTCCGACCGCGACGTCGATTTCGCCTCGCTGCGCCCCACCGAGCCCGAGTTCCAATTGGCCGGGGACTCGGAACGCGTGGCGATCACCTGCGCGGCACTGGGGGTGCGCGCCGACGAACTCGACCTGCCCGTGCCGCTCGATCGCACCGCCTATCGGGAGGCCGTGGCGCTGCTCGAGCGCCGCGGCGTGGTCGAGCACGGGCGGCTCACGCCGTACGGCCGCGCGGTGGAGGCGATGCCGGTCGAACGGGCGTGGGCCGAACTGATCGTCAATGCGGAGGACGACCTCCTACCGTTCCTCGCCGTGATGAGTTCGGTGGAATCGCTGCACCGCATGACGCGCGAGGAGCGTGATCTGGCGGGCCTGGTGGTGGCCGGCAGCGACCACCTCACGGCATACAACGTGTACGCCGAGGCTTTCGCGCGGGCCGGATACGTGGGCGAGGTCTACGGGCTGCCGCGGCACCGCTTCGACGAGGGGGGATTGGAAGCGTGGGCCGACCGGCGCGGCGTGCTCGTCAAGTCGATCGAGGATGCCGCGCTGGGCATGGCCAGCGTGTATCGGTCGGTGGGCGTGGCCTTACCCGACCGCCTGCCTCGGGCCGGCGATGCCGTGCTCCGTCGGTTCCAGGAACTGCTGGGCCGGTTCATGCCGTTCACCCTCGTGATCGACGAGCGCACCGCGGCTGGCGACGAGGCCCGGGTTTCCAAGACGAGTGTGTGCGGCAGTTGGGGCGCGATCGCCGGGGAGCTGCGGTACTTCGCGGACAAGTTCGGCGTACCGCGCGCCGGCATCGAGGGCACGCAGATCCCCTCCGATCTCATCCGGCAATACGCCACGCGCAGCGAGCCCGAACTGGCGTACGACCCACGTCACCGGCAGGGGACGCTGGTGCTCGTGCGCCGCGTGGACTACTTCGGTTTCGAGTTGGAACGAGACACCGAAGAGGTCGACGAATTTCCGCCCGCCTTGGCGGACCGCGCGCGGACCCTGCTCGCCGACGCGGTGGCGCGCGGCGAATCGCGGCATCCGGCGGCTCGGCGCAATCACGCGGCCATTGAGAGCGTACGCGAGGCGTGGCGCCGTTCGGGCGGCCGCACCCCGCGGCTGGGGCTGGCGGAGCTGACCGCGTTCTACGCCCGGCAGCTGGCCGACGTGCACGCGATGCGGGACTTTCAGCGCGTCCCGCTGCACCTCGACGCTGACGACTTTGTGAGCCCCGACGAGCGCCGGCGGCTGGCGGCGCTGCCGGCGCGCCTCGACTTGCGGGGACAGCCGGTGGAGATCCACTACGACGTGGAGGACGCGCCTGACGGCCCCCTGGGTGTGGCGCGCCTGCGCTTGCCGGAGAAGATGGCGCGCACGCTGGTGGCCGAGGAGCTGCCCATTCTCGACCGGCCACTGCGGTTCGTGGTCACCCGCGGCAAGCGCGGAGCGGTGCGCGCGGCGTCGCTGGACGAGTTGCAGGAACTGCTGGCGCGGCCGTTCAGCCCCGGCGAGGATACATTCGCCCGACCTCGTACACCGGCAGGCGACCACGATATACGCCGTGAAGTGCGGCGCGACGACCGCCGCGATGGCGGGCGCCGCGGGGACGGTGGACGCAAGGGACGCGGGCGCCGCGGCGGCGGCCCGCGCCGGAGTCGCTAGCCCTTGCGGCGGGCCCGGTGGCGCGCTGCCTTGGCCCGATTGCCGCACGTCGCCATGTCACACCACCGGCGGCCGCGGTTCTTAGTGGCATCGTAGAACACGCGGCGGCATTGTGCGCCCGCGCATTGCCTCACGCGCGAGAACTCGGCGTGAATCAGCGAATCGGCGGCCGATTCGACGAGCGGGATCATGAGTCCGGCAAAGGCGTCGCCTCCCGGCACGAATGACCGCGCGAAAGTGCCGTCGCTGCGCATCTCGAGGCGCCGCGTGCCGGCACTTCGCCCCAGCACCCGGTTGATCTCACTCACGGCTTCGGCGCGCTCGCCGGGGACGCGGGCGCCGCCCTCAGCGAGCGTGCGGAGCGCGGCGCGCACGCGGCGGGCGTCGACCAGGGCGGCGGCTGCGCCGGCCGGCTGCTGCTGCGCACGGCGGCGCATTCCCGCCCCGCGGTCGGCGTCGATGACGCCCGCCCGTTCGAGCCAGTGCACCAAGCCTTCGAAGTCCTCGAGCGCGTCGGCATCCGTCGCGGTCGCTTCGGAATTCACGAAGTCGAGCCAGAGCCGCTCGGCCACGAACACGAACGCCTCGCCGCGAGCGGGAGGCGCGTGGGTAACAGGAGCGCGGGCGGACGGAGGGTTCACGGGGGCGGAACGGGCCGAATGACGGGACAAACATGCGGGGGAAGGACCGGACGGGCAAGGAAGCGCGAGGCGACGAGGGACACGGCGATCGACCGCGCGGCCTATCGCGGCGCCGGCCCCTCGGCCACGCGCGTTTCGCGCAGGAAGCGCTCGCGCAACTCCTCTCGGACGGCCAACTCGGGCGGGAGCACCTTGATCGCGACGGGGCGTTCGAGGCGGAGGTCCTGGGCGAGGTACACCGCACCCATGCCGCCCTTGCCCAACTCCCGTTCAATGACGTAGCGGCCGGCGAGGGCGGACTCGAGCAGTTCGCGCATGGGTCGACTGGATGAGGGCGCTCGATGCACGCGTCGGTGTTCGTGTCGGTCGTGACATCCGAGGTGCCGCGTGGGGGGATCGGCGCCACACACGACACGCCGGCG
The DNA here is from genome assembly GCA_035533015.1 of Gemmatimonadaceae bacterium. Taxonomy (NCBI): domain Bacteria; kingdom Pseudomonadati; phylum Gemmatimonadota; class Gemmatimonadia; order Gemmatimonadales; family Gemmatimonadaceae; species Gemmatimonadaceae bacterium. The sequence continues at coordinate 81,696 of DATLUQ010000044.1, forward strand.
CCGAGGAGGAGAACACTGACGAGATCCGGCCCCAGCGCGCAAGTTTCGGCATGCTGCCACGTGTCACGCCAGCGCCGCTCTCGACGGTCCACCGGGTTGCCGTCGGGTCCACGAACCCGGTGAAGATCAATGCCGTTCGCGCGGTGTTGTCGCGTGCCGGGTGCCAGGCCGCGGTCGACGGGCGCGCGGTGCCGTCGTCGGTGCGCGATCAGCCGGTGGGCGACGACGAGACCATTCGTGGGGCGGTGGCGCGCGCGTGCGCCGCGCTGGCGGCGGCCGACGCCGATCTCGGCGTGGGGATCGAGGGCGGGGTGGTGGAGGAGCCGGGCGGCGCCATGCGGACGTGCGCCTGGGCGGCCGTCGTTTCGCGGGACGGGCGCCGGGGGGTGGGCGGGTCGCTGGCGATGCCGCTGCCGCCGGTGGTGGCCAACGCGGTGCGCGGCGGGCTGGAGTTGGGCCACGCGATGGACCGGCTCACCGGCGAGCACGACACCAAGCGCGGGGCCGGCGCGGTGGGGATCCTGACGGCCGGGTTGGTGGACCGGCAGGCGGCGTACGAGGCGCTCGTGGCCTACGCTCTGGCGCCGTTCCTCACGCCGGAATACTGGGCGGCGGTCTAAACAATTAGGTTTTTGATATGGCGGGGTGGGTGCAGCCCGCCGGACGGCCGTGGCCGCCGCTGGCGGCTGCTGAAAACGGCATCGCAACCAAGCGTCGGGTCAGAATAGGCCCGGCTGCCGCGGCGTGCTAGATTTCCTCCCATGGGCACGCCCTCAGACGCTCCCACGTATTACCGGAAAGGCTTCGGGCTGAAGACCGAAGTCCTGGGCGATCTGGCGTCCGACTACGACGGCCGCCTCGTGGACTACATGCGCGCCCACGATTACACGCTGACGGTGGGCGACGTCACGATCCGACTGGCCCGCGAATTCGGCTTCTGTTACGGGGTGGAGCGCGCGGTCGAATACGCGTACCAGACCCGCCGCAAGTTTCCCGACAAACGCATCTACCTCGTCGGCGAGATCATCCACAACCCGCACGTCAACGCGCGCCTCGGCGAGATGGGGATCCAGATCCTGATGCCGGGCCCCGGCGGCTTCGACTTCAGCGGCGTGCGCGCCGATGACGTGGTGATCATGCCGGCATTCGGCGTCACGATCGGCGATTTCGAGGCGCTGCGCGCCGTCGGCTGCGTCCTCGTGGATACGACCTGCGGCTCGGTCCTCAACGTCTGGAAGCGCGTCGAGAGCTACGCGCGCGACGGATTCACGGCGCTCATCCATGGCAAGTACTTCCACGAGGAAACCCGCGCCACCGCGTCGCAGGTGAGCAAGTACCCCGATGGCCAGTATCTGGTGGTGCGGAACATGGAAGACGCCCGACTGGTGTGCGGCTACATCGAGGGCTCCGTCGATGCGGCGACCATCGTGGATCACTTCCGCGCTTCGATCTCGTCCGGGTTCGATCCCGAGCGCCACCTGCAGCGCATCGGCGTCGCCAACCAAACCACCATGCTGGCCCGCGAGTCGCTGGCCATCGGCGAGGCGGTGGGCGCCGCCATCGCACGGGCTCGCGGCGCCGACGCCCGTGAGCGCGACTTCCGTACGTTCGACACGATCTGCAGCGCCACCCAAGAGCGGCAGGACGCCGTGACCGAGCTACTGAAGGAACCGCTCGATGCCATGGTCGTGATCGGCGGTTTCAATTCCAGCAACACCATCTCACTGGCCGCGCTGTGCGCCGAGCGCGTGCCCACGTACCACATCGATACCGCCACCGGCATCGATCCCGAGGCGGGCACGGTTCAGTTCCGAACCGTCGGCATCCACCACCACGAAGCCGAGCGGGCCGGCTGGCTGCCCGGCGGTCCGGTGCGGGTCGGCATTACCGCGGGCGCCAGCACGCCGAACAATAAGATCGGCGAAACGGTGGCGCGCATCCTCGCCACACGCGGCCTCGTCGCCGAGGTGTGAATCGCCGCCGGCCCCGTCCGGCAGGGAGAACCTGCACGTGGAGTTTGCCGAGTACGTCGCCTTGGGCGACGCGTTTTCCGGTGATGTCTTTCCGGCGCTCGATGCAGGCGCTACGAGTGTCGCAGTAGCGCTCGAGCGCGAGCCCCGAGCCGGCGACGTCGCACCCCTCGGCGCGGCGGCCCTGCTGTACCGGAACGACGACGATCGGTGGCCCGAGTTCGCCGGCCTCGACCTCACGACGGTGAACCCTGACCTTGCATTCCACTCGCTCGTCGCGGAAAGCGCAACGATCGGCGATGTGTTCGGCGACCAACTCGCCATGGTCGCGGCGAGCGAAGCGCCCACGCTCGTCACCCTCACCATCGGCGCGGCCGATCTCATGAGCCTGCTCGTGCGCCGTCCGAGTCTCGCGATAGCGCGGAAGGCGGCGCACGACATCGGCGAAGCCTACGAGTTCCTCGTCGATGCCATCCGCCGCGCGCGCCCCACGGGGATGCTCCTGCTGGCCACCGTCTGCGATCCCTCCGATGGCACGGCCCTCATGCCGGGAGTGGATGCTGCCACGCGACCGGTGCCGCTCGCCGCGCTCGACGTCGTGAACGCCCGAATTCGCACGATCGCCGCCGGAACCCCCGGTGCTCGACTGGCAGACCTGCACTCCCACTTTCTGGGTCACGGCGCCAGCGCCGACGAGAAGGACCGCTGGTACTGGCGCCGCTCGCCGCTCGACCCCAACGCCGTGGGAGCGAGTGAGGTGCGGCGCCTCTGGCTGGACGCCATGGGATATGGGCCCGAGCCGTGACGCATCCCACGCTCGCCCGCTTCGACGAACTCCGCCGCTGCGAGCCGCGGTTGGCCATGGCCACGCTCGTGTCGGCCACCGGGTCGAGTTCAAGCATCGTCGGCGCCAAGACCTTTGTTGGTGAGTCGGGACAGATCGTGGGTTCGGTGACCATCGGCGGGTGTCTGGATGCGCGCGCCGCCGAGACGGCCGATCGTGTGCTGGCATCGAACTACGCCGAGTTGCTCGACATTCCGCTCGCTGACGAGGAAGCCTGGGATCTCGGGCTCGCATGCGGCGGAAATGTGCGACTACTCGTCGAGCCCGTGGGCAGCGGGTCGGCCACCGATCCGGTTGTCGTGGCGTACGCCGCAGCCGACCAGATGGTGGCCGCGGGCCGCCGCGCACTCGTCGTCCGCGCGCTCTCCGGCGATTCGGCACGGCTCGTGCTCGATGCCGATGGTAGCAGCCGAGGCTCGCTCGGCGACCCGGCGCGCGACGCTCGTCTCGCGTCGCTGGTGAAGGCCAGCGGTGCCCCCGCCGTCGTCGTGGACGAAACCGACGGCGCGGCTTACTTCGTCGAAGCATTCGCGCCGCCGCTCACGGTGGCTATTTTCGGCGCTGGCGAGGTGGCCGCGGTGCTCACGCGCGTGGCGGGGGATTTGGGGCTGCACACGGTGGTCGTGGACCCCCGGGCGCGGTACGCGTCGCGCGAGCGGTTCCCGGGCGCGAGCGAGATCCGGGTGGGCGATCCCGGTGCGATCGCCGCTGAACTGCCGGCCACGGCCGACACTTTCGTGGTGATCGTGTCACACGACTACAAGTTCGAACTTCCGGTGCTGCGACACATGCTGCGCGCCCCGGTAGGCTACATCGGCCTCATGTCGAGCCGTAAACGCATAGCCGCGCTACGCGGATTCCTGGCCGACGAAGGGTTCGCCGCGGAGGAGTTGGATCGGATTCATGCCCCGATCGGCATCGATATTGGAGCTCGCACCCCGGCCCAGGTGGCGGTGAGTATCGCCGCCCAACTCGTAGCCATACGGGCTGGCCGCGACCCCACGGTACTGTGATCGCTGCCCTGGTGCTCGCCGCGGGCGCCGCGCGGCGGTTTGGTTCGCCGAAGCTGGTGCAGCCGGTGCGGGGTGAGCCGCTCGTGCGGGCGAGCGTCGAGCGGGTGCTTGCCGCCGGTCCCGAGCGCACGATCGTGGTGGTGGGGCATGGTGCGACAGCCGTGCGGCGAGCGTTAGCCGGGCTCGACGTCCAGATCGTGACCAACCCCCGGCCGGACGATGGGCTGAGTTCGTCGCTGCGCGCCGGCCTCGCGGCCGTGCCGTCGAACGCGGTGGCAGTGCTGATCGCGCTTGGCGACCAGCCAATTACACACGATGAAGTAATTCCGGCGTTAATAGCGCGTTTTGGTGGCACTGATGTTGCTATAGTGGCGCCAAAATACAGTGGAGATCAAGGACTTCCAGTTGTCTTTTCCAGGGCTGTGTTCCCGGAATTGGAGGCGCTCACCGGTGATCGTGGGGCCCGATCTGTGGTGGAAGCCGATCCCGCACGGGTCGCCTATGTGGAGTTCGACTTTCCCATGCCGCCGGACGTGGACACTCCCGGAGACCTCGAATTTCTGATGAATTCCTGACGCTCGGGGTCTGGCTCGCGATTGCGGGCCCGCCTTTCGGCCCGGTCGAACGCAGCTGCGAGCTCGCTCGAGGTGAGGCCGTGGGCGAATGCGTCGCTCCGCGCACGCTCGGCCACGTCATCGGCCAGAACTCGGCGCTCTGCGTCACCCAGTGGACGGCTGTTTACGAAAGTGCCTACGCCGCGCCGACCTTTCACGGCACCTCCTGCGGCGAGCTCGCGGTAAGCCTGGAGGATCGTATTGGCGTGGACCCCGAACCGGGTGGCGAGCGTGCGGATCGGAGGCAGTGCATCGCCGGGCGCGAAGTCGCCGCAGGCAATGGCGGCACGAACCGCGTCGGCGACCTGGAGGAAGAGAGGGCGACGGTCGTTCGGATGGAGTTCGAAGTGCATGTGCAAATCTAGTGCTCTAGGACACTAGAGCACAACTATTGCGCGGACCGGATTCTGCAACACCTCGCGGGGGCAAGCGGACGCTGCCTACGCGCGCTGGCGTCCGCTCTCGTCTCGCGCGGCGCCGCCGAGGGCAGCTCCCGCCAGCACAATGGCCATACTGGCGGCTGTGAACCAGAGCGGCTGCGCCGCCGCAGGAAACGCGAGGTTGGTCAGCGACGGCGGCGCGAGTTGCATCAGGAGCACGTACGATATCCCCACTGCCAGACCATGGGTGCGCGGACGCCGGCGGGCGAGGGCCGCCGCGGTGTACCCGCCAGCGATGGCTGCTAGCCCATTCATCACCAGCAAGAACGCCGCCAGCGGCAGCACCGGGAGAGCCTCCGGCGGGCCCCCGTGGAACACCACGGCATCAGCCATCGCGCTCAGCACGAAAGCCAGTGCGCACCCGACCGCGATTCCCGTCACCGTTCGCACCACGCCTCGCCTCCTGAGCATTCGCCTCAACTTACGGACGAGGGCCGTTGGCAGAAAGCGCACTCCACGCCGCGCCCGCGCGTGGAAAGCGGCCTGACCCGGTGCTACATTCGGCCGATTCGCCAACCGGCCGAATCTCACCACCCCAGGAGCTGAAGCAATGACGACGGCCGAGCCACGTCTCACCGCGGCGGAGGAACCAAAGGATCTTGGGTTCGGGACCGTCGTCGGCCAAGCGAACACCCAGCGGCTGCTGAATCGCGACGGATCGTTCAACGTCCGGCGCGATGGATTGCCACGGCTGTCGTCGCTCAGCCTGTACCATGCATTGCTGGGGCTCAGCTGGCCGCAGTTCATCGGGCTGCTCGTGGGCGGCTACCTCGTGGTGAATGTGCTGTTCGCGTTGGCATACTCGGCGTGCGGGCCGGGCGCATTGATGGGTACGGCGGCATCGACGATGGGTGGTGGGTTCTTGCGGGCGTTCTTCTTCAGCGTGCACACCTTTGCCACCATCGGCTACGGCAACGTGGTGCCGATGGGACTACCGGCGAATCTGCTGGTGACGCTGGAAACAATCGTCGGTCTGCTCGGGTTCGCGGTCAGCACCGGCGTCCTCTTCGCGCGGTTCGCGCGGCCCACGGCGCGGGTGCTATTCAGTGCGCGCGCCGTGGTGGCGCCGTATCGTGGCCGCACGGGCTTCATGTTCCGCCTCGTGAACGGGCGTTCCAACCAGCTCATCGAGCTCGATGTGAAAGTGCTGTTCAGCCGCATCGAAGAGCGACAGGGGGCGAGGCAACGAGTGTACGATCAGCTCAAGCTGGAGCGCACGCACGTCGTGTTCTTTCCATTGGCGTGGACAGTGGTGCACCCGATCGACGAATCGAGCCCGATGTGGGGGTTCACGGAGTCGGAGTTCCAGGCGTGCGAGACCGAGTTCCTGATCCTGCTGAGCGCCATCGACGAGACGTTCGCGCAGACCGTCCATGCCCGCACGTCGTACCGAGCCGATGAGATCGCAGTGGGAGCCAAGTTCGTGAACATCTACAATCCGCGGGCTTCCGATGGGTCCGAGAGCATCGACATCTCGCGGCTGAGCGAGATCGAGCGGGTAGCGAGGGACGCGGCCGAGATGCACGACACCGCCACCTGGCACCACACGGGGCACTTCACGGGGTTCGCTCCCCCGGCGCCGCCGGATCGGCGTTCCGGAACGGCGGGCCCGCCGCCCGTGAGCTAATGCCTCAGAGTGCCGGGTTGGTGGGGAAGTCGGAGACCTGATCGGAATTGCCGGCGCGCTGCACTTCCTCGGCGCGTGCGGCCGACACGGGGAGCTTCTTGAGCACTGCGTCGCGGCACGCGGCGAGCACGGCCTCGAGCGCCTCGATGCCGTCGTCGGTGGCTTCGTAGAATAGATCGTTCACCGCAGACTCGGCGCGCTCCAGCTGCTGCACGAGTGCCTTGGCGTGGCCCCGGCTCGGCATCACGCCGCAGACCTTGGGCGTGGCGCGATTGCCGCACGCCTTCCGTAGGACGATCACCGCGCCGCGCTTGCCCGGCTGCACGTAGTACGCAGAGCCCGCGCCCTTGGGCCGGGCCCGCTTGACGCCTCGCTTCTTCGCTGATTTGGGACGCTGTCTGGCCATATCAGTGATCGGATCGTGGCGGAATTCCTGAACAATACTCTGGCGCTCCGCATGAACCTAGTCCGGGACATCGTGCGATGACAACCGGCGGTGGCGCGTTAGGTTGCACGCATGTCGAGAATCCGTACCGTCGCGATCGTGATTGGCGCACTGGTCGGCGCCGCCCCGCCGGTGGCGGGACAACGCAGTGCCGGGCCGTTGCCGGTCACCGCCGAGTGGTCCGCTACCACGACGGTCGCGCCACCGCCCGTGGCCCGCGAATTCCGCGGTGTTTGGGTGGCGACGGTGGGCAACATCGATTGGCCCTCGGCGCCGGGTCTGTCCACCGCGCAGCAGCAGGCCGAGTTGACGGCGATCCTCGACCGCGCGGCGGCGCTCCACCTCAATGCGGTGATCTTCCAGGTGCGGCCGTCGGCCGACGCGATGTATGCGTCGAGGCTCGAGCCGTGGTCGTCGTTCCTCACAGGCCGCATGGGCCGGGCCCCCGATCCCCCGTGGGATCCGCTCGCCTTCGCGGTGCGGGCCGCGCACGCGCGGGGGTTGGAACTCCATGCCTGGTTCAATCCATTTCGCGCTCGCTATCCCGGAGACGACAGCCCTGCGGCGCGCAGCCACGTGAGCCGTCGCGATCCGCGCGTCGTCCATCACTATGGACGCTATCTGTGGATGGATCCCGGCAGTGTCGAGGCACGGCACCAGGCAATTCGTGTGATCCTCGACGTGGTCAAGCGCTACGACATCGACGGCGTGCACCTTGATGACACCTTCTATCCGTACCCGGTGATGGAGGGCGGCAAAGAAGTGCCGTTCCCCGACGGGGCGACGTTCCGCGCGTATCGAGCACGCGGCGGCAAACTCGACCGCGACGACTGGCGCCGGCACAACGTCGATCTGTTCGTGCAGCAGTTGTACGTCGCGGTCAAGCGCGAGAAGCGCTGGGTGAAGGTGGGCATCAGTCCATTCGGGATCTGGCGTCCTGGCAATCCGCCGGGCGTGCGGGGATTCGACGCGTACGCCAAGTTGTTCACCGATTCGCGTAAGTGGCTGGCCGAGGGGTGGGTGGACTATCTGGCACCACAATTGTACTGGCCCATCGCGCGGCCCCAGCAGAGCTACGCCGATCTGCTCGCCTGGTGGGTGAACCAGAACACGAAGAGCCGCAATCTGTGGGCGGGCAACTACGCGGCGCGCGCGGCGGGCACGGCCGGCGGAAGCGAAGTGTGGCCATCGGCGGAGATTCTCGATCAGATCCGGCTCACCCGTGAGGAGCCGGGTGCCTCGGGCGACATCTTCTTCAGCATGGCGGCCCTGTTGAGCGATCCCGACAGTCTCGACGAGCGGTTGCTCGCCGGTCCGTACGCCGCGCCGGCGCTCGTACCCGACTTTCCCTGGTTGAGCGCCGGCACGCCGGCACGCCCCGGTGTGATGCTGGCGCGTGCGCCGCGGACGGGAGCCCTGGTGGCACACCTGACGCCCGGGGGGAAGCGGGTGCCGTGGCAGTGGGTATTGCAGGCGCGCGTGGACGGTGCATGGCGGAGCGTCATCCTACCGGGCACGGCGCGCGAGTATACCTTGGCCGATGGCTTCGGGAACGCCGATGCCGTAAGCCTGATTGCCGTAGATCGCGTGGGCGGCGAGAGTGCGCCCGCGGTGATCGTCCAGGCGACCGATTTCTGAGCGCAGGGCATGGAATGCGCTCCACCTCACGTCAAGCAGGGAGAGTTTCGGCATGAGCACCATCCAGCGTCCGGCCCCGGACGAGTTCGCGCCATTCTATGCCGGGTACGTGAACGGCGTCCCCGACGGCGACGTGGTCGCTGTGCTCGAGCAGCAGGCCCGCGATCTCACGGCGCTGCTCTCGGGGTTGAGCGACGAACGGGCCGGGCATCGGTACGCGCCGGACAAGTGGAGCGTGAAGGAGGTGGTGGGGCACGTCGCGGACGCCGAACGGATCTTCGCGTACCGGGCGCTGCGCATCTCGCGGGGCGACGCGACGCCACTCGCCGGATTCGACCAGGACGCCTACGTCGCGCGGGGGCAGTTCGACCGGCGGGCGTTGAGCGATCTGTTGACCGAGTACGCGGCCGTGAGCGCTGCCACCGTCTCCCTGTTCCGCGCGATGAGCGACGAGGAGTCGCGGCGCGCCGGGTCGGCCAACGGCGTTCCGGTCACGGCGCGCGCGCTGGCGTACGTGGCGGCCGGGCACGAACGGCATCATGCGCGCATCCTCCGCGAGCGCTACCTGCCGTGACATCAAGGGGATAGCGGCGAGGACCAGCCGCCGCTCGGCGGGGCCGAACACAAGTTCACCGTTTCCGTACTTGCTGCGGTTGCCCGAAACCGCGTAGAGTAGGAGGACGGCCCAGTGGCGCCCCGGGCGTAATGCACGGGAGGTCCAATGATGCGGTTGTGGATGGCCACATATGCCGAGCCCTCGCGGCTCGCCAGCAGCGCAGCGGTGAGCGCCGCGGTCCACGGCGGAGTCATCTTCGCGGCGATCGTGAGCACGCTTGGCGCGCCGCAGCGGCTGAAGGAGAAGATCGCGCAGGAGGTGCAGTTCTTGCCGCCCCCCGACCGCATGCTTCCGGCGCGCGGCCCCACCGAAACACTCCACTTCGTGCTGTTGTCGCCCAAGGACAACATGGAATTTGCCAAGCCGCAGCCAAGCCGGCGGGCGGTCGCTGCGTTGCAGGACGCGGGTGACGGCCACAGGCCCGTGATCGTGCCGGTGAAAGAGACGGCATGGAATGAGGACTCCGTGGCATCGGCGTTGGACGTGGACTCGACCGTTCGGCGGTATCCGGAGAGTGCGGCGCCGGCCTATCCGCCGGCCCTCCTCGCCAAACACATTGAAGGATCGGTGGCGACCACCTACATCGTGGACACGACCGGGCTCGCTGACACGGCTTCGTTGGTGATCATGGGGGCCACGGATACGGGGTTCGCCCGATCGGTGCGCGAAGCATTACCATACATGCGCTTCCGTCCGGCCATCCGCTCCAATCGCAAGGTGCGGCAACTGGTGAGCCAGGTATTCCTGTTCAGAATCCTGCATCCGGCGCCGGACACCACCGCGATCAAGAAGTCGGGAAACGAGTGAGTCCTCATTTCAATGCGCCGCCGCCGAGTCGCGTGCGCCACATCGTGCGGCTAGCCGGTGTCGTGATCGGCTATTCGGAGTTGGAACTGGCGTGGCCGGGCGAAGGCCGGGCTCGCGGGACGTTCCGCCCCGGGATCGGGTACGAACTGGTGGAACCGGTGTTCCGCCTGTTCGCAGACGCGGTGCCGCCGGCCGAAGGCGCCGTGGCCGACGCCGTCAAGCTCGAGCGGTACCACCAATCACGCGACGCGCTGGGGCTGCGGCTCGAAGAAGCCGACGGGACGGTGGTGCGGACGGCGGCCATCCATATCGCCGACTACTCGCGTGAGGGCGGGCCTGCGGCCCGCCACCTGGACGTGCTGATTCCCGACGACGGCTACTGGGTGCGGCGCGCAGCTCGCGAGGGCGCGTAACCCGGGAGCGTGGCGTGTGCTTCCGCGGCCGGCGGGCCGGCCACCTCGTCACCGTCGCCGTAAGCCAGGCCGTGGCGCGCGCAGAGCACTCGCATCGTGGCCTTGAGCCCAGCGCGGTAGCGCGCGCCCAACATGTGAGAGCGGGCGAAGGTGGCACGGTAGCGCAGGGCGAGGGCGGGGAACTCCTGCTCGATGAACGGAAGGTACCGCTGCCGTGCCGTGGCGCGGAGCGCGAGCGAACCGGCCACGATCGAATCGGCGCCCGACGCCGTCACGCGCGCCACGAGCTCATCCAGTTGCGCAGTCCCGTCGGTGATGCCCGGCAACACCGGCATTGCGTTCACCCGCACACGGATGCCGGCCGCGTGCAGCCGCGCGACGGCGCGCAGCCGCGCTTCCGGCGTCGGCGCCCGCGGCTCCAAGCGCCGGGCCAGCTCGCGATCCACCGTGATGAGCGATACGTGCACCTCGATCTGCGAGTGGCGGGCGACGCTGGCGAGAACGTCCACGTCGCGCGTGACCAGCGGACTCTTGGTGATGATGATGACGTGCAATCCGGGATGCTGCGCGAGGACCTCGAGGATTCCGCGCGTGATGCGGAACCGGCGTTCCGCCGGCTGGTATGGGTCGGTGGCCGTTCCGATGACGATGCGGTGGCCGCGCGCCAGGTCGGCCAGCCGTTCGGGGCCATGCCAGAGCGCGCGCGCCAGCACGTCGGGTGCGTTGCGCTTGACGACGATTGCCCGCTCGAACGCAAGCCACGGCGGCAGTTCCCGCGCCATGTGCTGGAGGGGGGGGTGCGACGGGTCGGCGGCAAGGGCGCGCTCGAGCACGTACCGGTGGGCGTAGCGGGCGTAGCAGTACGCGCACCCGAACGCGCAGCCCACGTAGGGGTTGATGGACCAGAACCCGTCGAAGCCGGTCGTGGTCGGATCGTTGAGCACCCTGCGTGCCCGGGTCGCGAAGTAGCGGATGTCGCTCTGCTGCCCGATGGCGGGAAGTACGCGCTCGCGCGTGAGCGCGTCGGGGAAGAGTGAGAGTTGGCGCGCCATGGCGGTGGGGTGATTGCGGAGATATACCGAACAAAACCCGAAAAGGCAAGACGAATTGGTTCGGCTAATCGTCGTCATTGGCATATGTTTGTCGGCGTGAAGTTTCTCCTCGGTCTCAGTCGCGACGCCACCACGATCTGGCGGAGTTCGCTGTTTGCCGTGCGCCTCACGGCGCTGGTCATGGCGAGTGTGGCCTTTTCGGGTGTGCTGTTCGTGACGGAACCGCCGGGTCCCGGCCTGCAGGAATCGTCGGCATCCTATCTGGGGGCCGCCGAATCGGTGGCGCGAGGGGACGGGTTCCGCGCGCCGGTGGCCCCCTGGTTCTCGGCCGACAGCAGTTCGAGCCTGGCGGGCTATCCTCCGGGCTATTCGGCCGCGCTCGCGCTCCCCGTGGCGATGGGGTTTCCTGCGGTGCAGGCGGCGCGGCTGGTCGAAGCGCTGTCGGCGTTCGTCGCCATGGCGACACTGATCGCGATGGTGGGGGATGCCGTCGGCGCCGGTGCGGCAGTTCTGCTCGGACTCGCCCTGCTGGTGACGCCTCCGTTGGTGAACGTGCACCTCTTCGTGTTGAGCGAACCGCTGTTCTTGGCGTGCCTGGCGTTGACCCTGGCGACCATGGTGGCGATGCCGGAACAGCCGCTGGCCGCGGGGGTGTGCGCCGGTGCCGCCCTGCTGGTGCAGTACGCGGGTATCGGCGCGGTGATTGCCGTGGTGGTGTGGACGCTCGGGCGGCGGGGCACATGGCGGGTGCGCGTGAAGCACACGGCGCTCGCGATGCTTCCCAGCGTGCTGCTCGCCGCCGCGTGGTGTGTCTCGACGCACGGCGTCGGGGCAGCTATCGGACCGCGCCTGGGCGCATATCCGGGGCTGGCGCACGCCCTCGCGAATGGCGGCGCCACGCTGACGCGCTGGCTCGTGCCCAGGTCGCACGCGGTGTGGTGGGGGCGTTGGATCGCCCTCCTGGCGGCGGTCGGCGTGGTGGCGATGCTGGTGAGTGGAAGCCGCCGTGCCTATCGGCTGTGGCGCCTGCTGCCCGAGGGGCTGTCGACGCAGAGTTCGAGAACGGTTCCGCAGTTGATTGCAGCGCGCGTGCTCGCGGACTCGGCGCTCCTGGCCGGATCGTACGCTGCCGTGCTTATCGGGGCGCGGCTGTTCGCGAACGGTCAGATCGTGTTCGACTACCGGCTGTTGTCTCCGTTGGTGATGTTGGCGTCGGTGGCGTTCGCGGTGGCGGCGGCCAATTGGTGGCGTTTGGCGGTGCGCCCGGCGCGGGTGGTGTTGGCGGTGCTGCTGGTTGTGTGGGGCGGCGCGGCGGCGGCAGCGTCGTGGCGCCAAGCGCACGAAGCATTGGAGTACGGCGCGGGACTTGCCCATGAAACGTGGCGTCGCTCGGCGATGCTGGAGTGGACTCGCAACGACGGCGCGCGCTACGCGCTCTACTCCAACTGGCCCAGCCTGGGCTACTTCTACCTCGGGCGGCCGGCACGCGGCCTACCGGAGGCGGATGATCCGGCGACGTTGCGCGCCTTCGCTGATACGCTCGCGTCGCGCGGCGGCGTGGTGCTTGCATTCTCGGCGCGCAACGCCCGCTACCCGTTGCCCGACGCGCTCGTCCGCGCCGGGGGATTGCGTGTGATCGCCACGTTTCCCAACGGCCGCGTGCTGGGACCCGCCGTGCCGTGATGGTCAGCGCCCGTCGCACTCGACGGGCATGTGGCGCATTACGTTGCCCCCGCCGGCCATTTCGCGAATCCGCCCGGATGCGTACTATCCGGAGACCCCGGCCGTGTGCGGTCGACCGACCGCACGGAGGAGAGGAGCCATGCCCGAAAAGCTATCGGATGTCGAGATTCAGCGTGCGCTCGGCGCGATGCCTGGATGGTCCCGGCGCGGCGAAACGCTGGTGAAGAGTTACACGTTCGCACGGTTCGCGGACGGCATCGCCTTCGTGAACAAGGTGGCCGGCATCGCCGATGCCATGGACCACCATCCCGACATCGACATTCGCTACACCAAGGTGACGTTGACGCTGGCCACCCATTCGGCGGGTGGCATCACATCGCTGGATCTCGACCTGGCGGGGAAGATCGAGAGACGGTAGACAGCGAACCGTTGACGGCTCGCTGCCCACCACGGCCGGCGAGGGCCCTCAGCGCCGGTCGCGACCGCCGCTCACCAGGCTCAGCATGAACAGGAACAGGTTGAGCAGGTCGAGAAAGATCGTGACTGCAGCGATGACGTAGTCCTGGTCGCTCAACTGCCCGGAGCGCGTGATACGCCAGGTGTCGAAGACGAGCAGGCCGGCGAACACGAAGACCCCTGCGCCGGCGATCCAGGTCGACCCGCCCACGCTAGGAAAGAAGACCCCGATGAGCATGGTGAGGAACAGCACCACCAACCCGACGGCAAAGAACCCGCCCCACGCGCTGAAGTCGCGCCGGCTGAACGTGGCGTACAGGGTCAGCGCACCGAAGGTCGCAAAGGTGAGCAGCCCTGCCTCGCCGATGGCTCCGGGCTGCATCTTGGCGTAGAACAGCAGGATGGGCGCGATCCACACGCCGATCACGAACGTGTAGAGCAACGTGAGAATGATGTTGCGAGGGAAGTTCCTCGCCTGCGACTGGGCCATGAACAACGGCGCCAGCGTGCAGAAGAAGCTGATGAACGGATGGGCCGCCACCGCGCTCAGCAGCGCCGGCTGCGTGAACGTGAACGCGGCGCCGATCAACGACACGACAATGCCCAGGAAGACCAGCCCGTACGTGCGGCGCACCAGTGTCGCGCGCTCGACACCCGAGAGAACGCGAGGGGTGGCAGCGACCGAGTATCGCGAGAAACCCATGATTCGATCCGACTCCTGAAAGAGAAAAGACCCTACCTCCAAGTTTACCCGGCAGCGGGTGCCGAGTGCCAGTGGTGGTAGGGAGTGGTGGCGGAACGCGAAGCGCAATCAGTGCTTGCGCAGTTCGACGTTTCCGTTGATGGTGTGCATGACGATGCGCGGGCCGCCCTGGCCAAGCTGGGCGTGAAGATGCCGGGGATCGATATGCCCGTTCAGGGTGACCGGAAAGTCTGTCGTGAAGCGGCCATTCACGGTGCTCAGCTCGACGTCGGCGTTCACGTCGTTGGCCAACTCGACGATCACCGACCCGTTGACGCTCGTGAAGCGCATGCCTTCGGTGGGGTGATAGTGGAGTAGCGAGGCGTGGACCATGCCGTTGACGCTGCTGGCCGACACGGGCCCGCCGTCGGTCTCGACGTTCACGCTGCCGTTGACGGTGCCGACGCGTACCTCCGAGGTCACGCCGGTGACGGACACGTCGGAGTTGACGGTGTGCACGTTGACCTTCACGCCTGCCGGCACGGCCACCTGGAAGTCGACACGGATGTCGTTGTCGCGTCTGCGGCTGCCCCCCTCGGAGTCGTAGCCGGCGGGCGTGCAGCGGGCGTCGGGGCCCCAGAGCGCGCAGACGAGCACGTCCTGGTTGTCGGTCCCGTACCGTTGGACGTCGTACCGCACGTAATGCGGATCGCCGCGGCGCACGTGCATCGTGGCGCTGACCGTGACGCTATCGCCGGTTGCTTTCTGCACGACGATGCGGCCGTTGAGGTTGCGGATCGTGATCCAGCGCCCGTCGGGCACCTTCCACGCCCAATGCGCGGGAGTCTGGTCGGGCGCGCCCTGGGCCTGCACCGTGGCCGCGGACAGCCCGGCGGCGACGGCAGCGGTAATGGCGAGCAGTCGGCGCATATGGAGAATCCTACTCATCGGGAGATCATCTGTCACTTGGCGGAGCGCAGGCGCACGTCGCCGCTCACGGTGGAGACGGAGAGCGTCCGGCCGCCCTTGCCGATGCGGGCGCTGATGTGGCGGCGCCCCATGCGGCCGCTGAGGGTGAGCGGGAAGTCAGTGTCGAGGTCGCCGCTCACCGTGGCCATGGAGAAGTCAGCGTCGAGCCCAGGCGGGACAGACACGGTGACGTCACCGCTCACGCTGCGGAACGTGAGATCCCCACTGCCCGACAGCGCGGTGATGCCGACGTCCACGTCACCGCTCACCGACGTGGCGCTCACACCGGTGGCAGCCAGGTTGCGTAGCGTGACGTCGCCGCTCACGCTGGCCGCCCGCACGTCGCCATGGGCGCCGTCAATGTGGATGTCGCCGCTCACCGAGTGGGCGTCGGCGAACATCGAGGTGGGGAGGTGCACCGTCACGTCGATCGTCCCGTCGTGGTCCGCGTGGCGGCCGTGCGAGTGCATCTGCGCGCCGTCCTCATCGCACGACGCGTCGCTGTCGCGATAGAGCACGCAGACCACGATGTGGTGTGAGTACTCCTTGACCGTGGCGTAGACGTCGTCGTCCGATCCGCCGTGGCGCCGCGTCGTGACCTCGACGGTGTTGCCGGCGGCCGGCAGATACGTCACGTCACCCGTGATGTCGTGCACCGAGACGACGGTGCCCGCGTCTTCGGCCTTGGACCATGGAAAGTCGGTGCGTTGGGCGCTGGCTGCGGAGGCGGTGAGGGCCACGAACGTGAGACCGAGGAGTGTGCGCATGGAGGGGACCGGTGAGAGGACTCGAGAGAACAGGTGGCGGCTCACTTGCCGCCGCGGCGCCGGATGACGACGTCGCCGCTGAAGGTCTGGGCGGAGATGCGCGCCGCGCCCCCGCCAATGGTGAACGTGAACCGCTTACTGGTGCCGGCGCCGATGCCGTGTTCGCCGGGCTCGAGCGTGATCGGGAATTCGCTGTCGATCGAGCCGTTCCAGGTGGACACGGTGAGCTGGGCGCTGGCGTCGGCCGGGATGGTGAGCGTGACGTCGCCGGAATGCGAGCCGAGGTCATAGCGCCCGTCGGCGGCGATGGCGCCGTCGAAGCCCACGTCGCCGCTCGTGCTCTGCGCGCTCACGCTCTGCGAGGTGACGCGTGACAGGGTCACGTCGCCGCTCACCGACGCGGCGCTCACGTTGCCGGTGACGCCGGTGAGTCTGATCTCGCCGCTCACGCTGCTCGCGCTCACGTCGCCCCGGAGATCGGAGGCCGTGATGTCGCCCGAGAGTGTACTGAGATCGACGTGGCCCGAAGCGTTCTGGACGGTCACGTCGCCGGTCTGGCTATGCACCGAGACGTCCCCGCCGGTGCCGCTCACCGAAACATCCCCGCCTTGGGATTGCGACGACACGCGGGCGCCCAGCGGCACGGTGATGTCGAATCGCACGTCGCCTCCCAGGTCTGACGCGTCCACCGCCACTCGGTCGCGCGACGCGTCGAACCTGATGCGGCCCCGCTCCGCGGTGGCGTGCACGACGACGGTGTTTGCGGGGCCGGTGTGCACGCGGACATCGCCATGCCGCGTGGTGAGCGCCACCAGCCCGCCGCGGTCGAGGGTGACCGTCGTGTCGAGCCGTCCGCCGCGGTCGCGGTCATAGAGGAGGCCGTCGTCGCGGCGCTGCTGCGCCGCAGCGGGCACTGCCGCGGCGAGCAGAAGGAACGCAACCAGAAGGGATGAACGCATGGGAATGGGTGTCATGTCCTAGGTGCTCGCGGGAAGCCCCGCGGCGATGCGCAGGAGCTGCACTTTCGTATCGAGCGATTGGCTGAGCGACCGCATGAGGTAACGGCTGGCAGGATCCTTGGTCAGCGCGGCCCGGCACTGCACGATGGCCGAGTCGATGACGGCGAGATTCTTCTCGATCACGGCCACCGTGGTCGTGTCGAGCTGACTGCGGCGCGCGTCGAGTATGGCGCGCAGACCTGAGATTTCGGAGTCGTACGATTCCTGCACGGCGGCCGGCGTGGCGTCGGCGGCTCGGTTCGCGGCGAGCACGGCACCGCGCGACGGGGCCGGTGCGGCGGCGCCGTCGACCGGCCGTCGGACGTCGGGCACCGGCTGTTGCATTACAGGGCCAGCGGAAGCGGAAGGCGCACCCGGCTGCGGCGCGCCGCGCCGCGCGGTCTCGTAACCGAGCGCGGCGGCGAGCACCAACGCCGCCGCCAGGCCGGCGGTGACGATGCGTGGCGACCGCCAACTCAGTCGACGTGGAGCGAGCGGCACGACCGGCGCCTCGATGCGCGCCGCGATGCCGCTACCCCATAGATCACGCGACGGAGTGAGCGTGGGGAGCCGCGATGCCTCGGCGCTCAGGCGCCGCAGGTCGGCGAGGAGTGCGCCACACGCGGCGCATTGGCGCGCGTGCGCCTCGAGCGCGTTGCGGGGCGCCCCGTCCAGGTCGCCCTCCAGGAAATCCATCAGCCGTTGGCTGAAGACCTCGCAGGTGATGCTGGAACTCTCACCGGTCATCGATTCAACGCCTCCCGCAGAAGGAGCCGGGCCCGGTGCAACTGGGCCTTGGTGGCTCCGGTGGTCACGCCGAGCATGTCGGCGATCTCCTCGTGCTTATACCCCTCCACGTCGTGCAGCGTGAAGACCCGGCGTGCGCCCGGAGGCAGCCGCGTCATCGCCTCTTCGAGGTCGAGCAGGTCGCCCGGCTGAAGGGTCGAGCCCACCACGCTGGCGTGGGCATCCATGCCGCAATCCTCGTCCTCCTCCTCGAACCGCGCCTGCCGTCGCGAATCGGTCCTGCGCTCGTTGAGCACGACGTTCACGGCCAGCCGGTGCAGCCACGTGGGGAAGGAACTCTCCCCTCGGAAGAGATGCAGCTTCTCCCAAGCGCGGACGAAGACATCTTGTGTGAGTTCCTCGGCGCGAGCGCGGTTGGCGACCATGCGCGCGCAGAGGGAGAACACCCGGTCGACGTGTTTCCGGTACAGCCTCTCGAACGCCGTCCGATCCCCCGCCGCGGCCTGGGCCACGTCGGCATCGGACGGATTGGAATTCGGCGAGTCGAGTATGGCCACAGCGGTCATGCGTCGTCGGTCTCCGTCCGTACGCTGGATGGGATACCTGACGGGAGCAAAAGGTTTGAACCCCGGACGGAAGGCGGTTTCCGGCCGGGTGGGTGCCGTGGGGCCTACGCCAGGCGGCGCTAAGGGGTTTCGGGGGAGGCCTCGAGGCCGGCCACGAGCGCCGGAAGGTCGGCCAACCGATCGGCAAAGAAGCGTGGGGCCGACGGGGCGAGTTCCTGTCGCGAGAACGGGCCCCAGAGCGCGGCCACGGTGCCGATGCCTGCAGCGTTGCCGGCGTGCATGTCGTGCAGCGAGTCGCCTACGAACAGCGCGCGATCAGCGCGACCGCCGAGGCGCTCGAGCGCCACGCGGACGGGCTCGGGATCGGGCTTGTGGCGCTCGGTGGAGTCGAAGCCGACGATCGTGTCGACGTAGCGGCGCAGGCCGACGTGAGTGAGGCCGCGTTCGGAGAGCTCCACCGACTTGCTGGTCACGATGCCGATAGCGTGGCCTCGCTCGCGGAGCTCGGCAAGCGACGCGTCAGCGCCTTCGTAGGCGTGCACGAGGCGGTCGTGGTGGGCCAGTTGAAATTCGCGGTAGGCGGCGATGAAGCGCTCGACCTCGGTCTCATCGTCGGTGTAGCGCTGGAACATGGAGCGGAGCGGGGTGCCGATCCAGTTCAGCCACTCCCGGTCGGGTGGCGCGGTGAGCCCGCGCGCCTCGAACGCGTACGACTTGGAGCGCTGGATGAGTTCGATCGAATCGATGAGGGTGCCATCGAGATCGAACAGCAGGGTGAAGCGGGTCATAGGCGAATGCACGAGTGGCAACAAGACAATGGCCGGCTCGGGTTACCCGGGCCGGCCATTGTGGTGACGCCCGAAGGCGCCCTGGCCTTAGCGGCCGAGCTTGACGACGTTCTCGGCGGCCGGGCCCTTCTGGCCCTGGACGATGTCGAACTCGACGCGCTCACCCTCGGCCAACGA
The DNA here is from genome assembly GCA_035533015.1 of Gemmatimonadaceae bacterium. NCBI lineage: Bacteria > Pseudomonadati > Gemmatimonadota > Gemmatimonadia > Gemmatimonadales > Gemmatimonadaceae > Gemmatimonadaceae bacterium. The sequence goes on from DATLUQ010000044.1 coordinate 101,008, forward strand.
CTTGAAGCCGCTGCCCTGGATGGCGGAGTGGTGAACGAAGCAATCCTTCTGGCCGTTCTCCGGCGTAATAAAGCCGAAGCCCTTCGCGTCGTTGAACCACTTCACGGTGCCGGTCGTACGCATAACGGTACTCCTGTGTGTTGTTGTGGTCGGAGTCCGGTATGGCCGTACGTGCCGACGACAATCTTGTTCGTGACCAGAGCCCTCACGATGGGCGTTGTTCCCATATCGCCGGACACTTGCCGGACGCTACGCGCGATATCGGACGAAAAAAAGACCCAGCGAATGCCAGGCCCCAGGTCGTCCGTGGAACGTGCCCGCACCGACGGTGCGGAAATCGCTAGGGAATTCTACCCCCAGCCCGAAAAACGCGCAACGGGGAAACGGGGGGGCCGGCGAACGGCGGTCAGCCGCCCGGAGGGCGGGGGGCGGCCGGCTGACTGGCGCGGTCGGCCAGCAGTCGGGTGGTGAATCGCTGGCCTTCGGAGATCCGTTCGGTTTCGATGGCGATGGAGTCCACCGCCTGCTCGATGCGGGCCAGGCGCTCCTCGATCTGGCGCAACTCGGCGGGCGCCACCCCCTCGGAAGGGCGCCGGTTCACGAAGATCCGGGCGAGCGAGATGACGGTTCCGGCCACGATGGCAAGGCCGGCGAGGACGAATGGGAGATCGGGGTCGATGGCCATGGGGTGGGACGGGGTGGGGGCTGATCGGGCGAACGGGCGGGTGTGCTCCCTTTAAGGATACGGGGAGCGCCCGACAGGGGTGTCATGTCATGGAGGATGGCGAACGCGGGCCCCAACGACCCATAATACATATGGATTGCCAAGGCCCGAGGGGGTTGGGCCCGCGATGGACATGCGGGCCTGTCCGGGAAAACCATACGGAGGCGCGCATGGCGCACCACACATCGTCCGATACGGCACGCGGGATTGACGCGTTTGCGGCGGACGGTCACAAGGGGTTCGCGGCCTCGGCCTCGCGCACCGTGGGTGTGGCCGTGGATCTGGTGTATGCCGCGTGGACCGATGACACGCGGCGGCGCGAATGGCTGCGCGACGACCAGTTGGTGGTGGTCGACACGACGTCGGGTGTATCACTGCACGGTGAGTGGGCCGGCACGCGGCTAAGGGTGTTCTTCATGCCACGTGGCAATGGGCGCGCTCATGTGATGGTGGACCATGACGGCTTGCCGACGGCGCGGCGCGCCGAGCAGATGAAGAAATTCTGGCAGGCGCGATTGGGACGTCTGGCCGCGCTGGTGGAACGGCCGGGTCGTTGACCGGCGCGTGATCGGTCCGATCGCCGAGCCCGAAACGGCCCGGGCTCGGTTGTTGGTGCTCCGCCACGGCTGGAACGCCACGGCCTATCAGATTCTGAATCCGGGCATCGCCCACTGGTTTGCGGCGAGCGGCGATGCGGTGATCGGGTACGCCCGCTACCACGGTGTGTATGTGGTGGCGGGCGATCCGGTATGCGCCGCCGAGCGCGTGGCTGGGGTGGTGGACGAATTCGAGCATGAGGCGCGCGCCAACGGAAGCCACGTCTGCTATTTCGGCGCGGCCGAGCGTTTCGCGGGGACGTTGCGGGGGGACACCGGGCGCGCGTTCGTGATCCTGGGCGGGAATCCTGTGTGGGATCCGGCGGCATGGTCGTCCATCGTGGCACACCGGGCATCGGTGCGCGCTCAACTGCACCGGGCAGTCAACAAGGGTGTGACGGTCATCGAGTGGCCGGCAGCCCGGGCCAACGGGCACGCGGATCTGTGGCGCTGTCTGCGCGAATGGGGGACCACGCGCGGCCTGCCGCCGATGCACTTCCTGGTGGAGCCGCGCACGCTCGACCGGCTGGACGACCGCCGCGTTTTCGTGGCCGAGCGAGCAGGCCACGGGGTGGCGGGGTTCCTGCTCGCCTCGCCGGTTCCGCAGCGTCGGGGATGGCTGGTGGAGCAACTCATCCGTGGGCGCGGCGCGGCCAACGGCACCAACGAACTGCTGGTCGATGCAGCGATGCGCACGTTCGCGGCCGAGGGCGCGGCCTACGTGACGCTGGGGCTGTCGCCGCTCTCGCGGCGGTCGCACCTGGACGAGATGGTCAATCCGGCGTGGCTGCGCGTGGTGCTGTCGTCGGTCCGGGCGCACGGGCGTCGGTTCTACAACTTCGACGGCCTCGACGCATTCAAGGCCAAGCTCATGCCGCAGGGCTGGGAGCCTGTTTACGCCATCGCCGATAACCGGCGGGTGCTGCCGCGTACGTTGTTCGCGGTCGCCGCGGCATTCAGCGGCGGATCGCCGATCGCATTCGTAGCTCGGGCCATGCTGGGGGCGGCGCGCACCGAGGCGGCCTGGGCGCTGGGGAATGCGCGGAGCACCATTCGCCGATGACTTCCGCTGCCTCGAGCCGATGGTCGTGGACGCTGCCCGGCCGTGGCGGCGGTGCTGGACGCCGCCGGGCGGGTGGTGTTGATTCTCCCCGGTTCGCGCGGATCCGATCGTCACACCCGCCTCTCCGGTTCCATCCACATGCACTTCACGCGACTCGACTGGACCATCATCGCGGTATCGATCGTGGTGTCGTTCCTACCGGCCCTGTTCTTCTACAAACGCGCGGGGTCGAGCACCGCCGAGTTCTTCACGTCGGGGCGGGCGGCGCCATGGTGGCTGGTGGGCGTGTCGATGGTGGCCACGACGTTCAGCACCGACACCCCGAACCTCGTGACCAACATGGTCCGCCAGAACGGTGTGGCGGACAACTGGTTGTGGTGGGCGTTTCTGCTCACCGGCATGATGACGGTGTTCTTCTTTGCGCGCATGTGGCGGCGGTCGCGCGTGCTGACCGATCTCGAGTTCTACGAGTTGCGCTATTCGGGCAGGGCGGCGACGTTCGTGCGCGGGTTCCGGGCCGTGTACCTGGGACTGTTCTTCAACTGCGTGATCATGGCCACGGTGAATCTGGCGGCGGTGAAGATCGCCAGCATCGTGCTTGGCTGGCCGCCCTGGCAGACGCTGTCCATCGCCGCCGTGATCACCATTTTCTTCGCGTCGGTGTCCGGACTGTGGGGCGTGCTGGTGACCGACTCCATCCAATTCACGATCACGATGACGGGCACGTTCGCCGTGGCGTATTTCGCGGTCAAGCAGCCGCAGATCGGCGGCCTGTCCGGCCTGATCCACAAGATCGATCCGAAAACGCTCAATTTGCTCCCCGACTTCGGCAACTGGCCGGTGGCGCTTTCGGTGCTGATCATCCCGGTGACCGTCCAGTGGTGGTCTGTGTGGTATCCCGGCGCCGAGCCTGGGGGCGGCAGTTACATCGCCCAGCGCATGCTGGCGTCGCGCACCGAGAAGGACGCGCTCACCGGCACGCTGCTGTTCAACGTGATGCACTACGCGCTGCGCCCGTGGCCGTGGATCATCGTCGCGCTGGCGAGCACGATCATCTACCCGGATCTGGCGTCCATCCAGCACACCTTTCCGGCGCTCGATCCCAAGCTGCTGGGCGACGACATCGCGTATCCCGCCATGCTGCGCTTCCTGCCGGCGGGATTCCTCGGACTGATGGTGGCGGGCATGCTGGCCGCGTACCGATCGACCATCGAGACGCATCTCAATTGGGGGACGTCGTACCTGGTGCACGATTTCTACCGGCGGTTCATCAAACGCGACCAGTCGGAGAAGCACTACGTGTTCGTGGGGCGGCTGGTCACGGCGGGGCTCATGGTCTGCGCCGCGTTGCTGACGTTTGAACTGGACACGGCCAAGCAGGCGTTCGACCTGATTCTCTCGGTGGGGGCCGGCACCGGATTGATCTACCTACTGCGCTGGTTCTGGTGGCGCATCAACGCGTGGAGCGAGGTGTCAGCGATGGCCAGCTCGTTCCTCGTTGCGCTCGGCTTTTTCGCGGCCGGCAAGATGGGGCACCCGGTGCCGGCGGACGTCTCGCTCGTGATCACGGTGGCCACGACCACCGTGGTGTGGGTGGCCGTGACGTTTCTCACGGAGCCGCACGACCACGCCACGCTGCTCAACTTCTACAGACTGGTGCGGCCCGCAGGCCCTGGGTGGAAGCACATCCGCGACGAGTCGGGTCTGGGCGCGTCGCCCGACAGTTTGCCGCAGGCGATGCTGGGCTGGATGCTCGGCTGTCTATTCGTGTACTCGGCGCTGTTCGGCACGGGCAGCGTTCTCTATGGGCGGCGGCCGCAGGCGATCATGTGGATCGTGCTGTTCGTGATCAGTGGGCTCGGGCTGTGGCGGTTGGTGCCGCGTCTGTGGTCGGGCGCGGGATCGGAGGCGGCCGAAGGCTCATGACCGATCCTCGGCCCGCGGTGGCCAAGGCCGTCGTGCTGGCGCGGGGGCTGGGCACGCGGATGCGAGCCGAGGACGGAACGGCGCTGCTCGACGACGCGCAGCGGGCGGCCGCGGCGCGCGGGATGAAGGCGATGATTCCCGTGGGCCGCCCGTTCCTGGACTACGCGCTGAGCGCGTTGGCCGATGCCGGGTGCACGGAGGTCTGCCTCGTGATCGGCCCCGAACACACGGACGTCCGTGACTATTACATGCGCCAGGCACCGGCGAAGCGGGTGCGGGTGTCGTTCGCGGTGCAGGCCGAGCCGCGGGGCACGGCCGACGCGCTATTGGCGGCCGAAGGGTTCGCGGGCAGTGACCGGGTGTTGATGGTGAATTCCGACAACTACTATCCGGCGCCCGCGCTGGCGGCGCTGCGCGCCCTGCCCGGCGCCGGGCTGCTCGGCTTCGAGCGCGCCGCGCTCATCCGGGAGAGCAACATCGAGGCCGAGCGGGTGCTCAAGTACGCGCTGATCGTCGTGCGCGCCGACGGAACGCTGGTCCGGATCGTCGAGAAACCGGACGCCGACATGGCGCGCGCCCTGGGCGCCGACGCGCTGGTGAGCATGAACGCTTGGGTGTTCACGCCGGCGATCTACGAGGCGTGCCGGCGCACCGTGCCGTCGGCACGAGGTGAGCTGGAACTCCAGGATGCCGTGCGGATCGCGATCGAGGAACTTGGCGAGCGGTTCACCGTGGTTCGCGTGGCCGCGGGCGTGCTCGATCTGTCGAGCCGGGCCGACATCGCGGCGGTCCGTGAACGCCTGGCCGGCGTGGACCCTCGCCCATGAGGTGGGACTATATTAATAGTTTAATAAACGCCGGAATGGCGCCGCCGGCCGCCGAAGCCAAAGCGCCGTTGTTCGCGGCGGCCGGCGCGGCGCTCGGATCGGGGGCGCGGGCAGCGGGGGACCCTGTCGCCCTGTTCGTGCCGGGCCGGATGGAGGTGCTGGGCAAGCACACGGACTACGCCGGCGGCCGGAGTCTGCTGTGCGCCGTGGAGCGTGGCCTCTGCATGCTGGTGTCGCCGCGGCCCGACGACATGATCCGGGTGGTGGACGCCCGCTCCGGCGGACAGGCGTCGTTCGCCTTCTCGCCCGACCTCGACCCAACGGTCGGCCACTGGTCCAACTACCCGATGACCGTGGCCCGGCGGCTGGCGCGCAACTTCCCGGAGTTTCGCGCCGGTGCCGACATCGCGTTCGCCAGCGACCTGCCGGTGGCGGCAGGAGTGAGTAGCTCGAGCGCGCTGGTCGTGGGCGTCTATCTGGCTCTCGACGCGGCGAACGAGTTCGAGCGCAGTGAGGCGTACCGGCGGGAGATCACCGGCCGCGAAACGCTGGCGGCGTACTTGGGGTGCCTGGAGAACGGCGAGAGCTTCGGCACGCTTGCCGGCGACCGCGGCGTGGGAGTGTTCGGGGGAAGCGAAGACCAGACGGCGATCCTCTGTTGCCGCCCGGGCAAGCTCAGCCGGTATTCGTTCTGTCCCGTGCGTGCCGAGGGCGAGGTGGCGGTGCCGCCCGGATATACATTCGTGATCGCCGACAGCGGCATCGTGGCCGAGAAGGCGGGCGCGGCCCGCGACGCGTACAACCGCGCATCGGTGGCGACGCGCGTGATCGTTCGGTTGTGGAACGCGGCGACCGGACGCGACGACGCGACGTTGGCCGCCGCGCTGGCAAGCGGGAGCGACGCGGCCGACCGCATCCGCGCCGTTCTGGGAAGCGCTGCGCACGCCGAATATCCGGCGCACGTGCTGGTGCAGCGGTTCGATCAGTTCGCCGAGGAGAGCGGGCGCATCATTCCGGCGGCGCACGCCGCGTTGGCGGGGGGCGATCTGGCCGGGTTCGGCGCGCTGGTGGACGCGTCGCAGGTCAATGTGGAACGCTGGCTACACAACCAGATCCCCGAGACGATTGCACTGCAGCGCCAAGCGCGAGAGTTGGGCGCCGCGGCCGCGTCGGCGTTCGGCGCGGGCTTCGGCGGGAGCGTCTGGGCGCTGGTAGAGGATCGCGGAGCAGAGGAATTCGCACGCCGGTGGTTGACGCGATATCGTGAATTATTTCCCGCAGCAAGCTCGGGCGCGCAGACGTTCGTGACGGGCGCCGGACCGGCGGCGGTGCGGTTGGCCAATCTCCATTCGTGAGGCGCCCATCGGGACGGGTTGCAGGGATTTCCTGATCAGGCAGAACGCCGTCGCGCTGGCGGTCGCCGTGGGGATCGGTGCCGCGTGGCATGCGGTCGGTCAACGCGATCGTGAACGACATCATCCTGCCGGCCGTGCGGTTGATCTCGCCGACGGTGGCATGGTGTCCGAATGGCACGAGCCAGTGGTCGGCGGCCTGACGGCGCGGCGGCTGTCGCCGTGAAGGCCGGAACCGCTCCGCCCGCGGGCGGCACGTACGCGCGCATCTACGCGGTCACGCGGAAGATTCCGCGCGGCCGCGTGGCGACCTACGGACAGGTGGCGCGGCTGGCCGGCCTCGCCGGTCACGCGCGGCAGGTGGGCTTCGCGATGGCGGCGCTCCGGGCCGGCGTCCGCGTGCCGTGGCACCGCGTGATCAACGCCGAGGGGCGCGTGAGCCTGCGGCGCGACGGGCCCGGCGCCGGCATCCGGCAGCGGCAGCTCCTCGAGCGTGAAGGCGTGGTGTTCAACGCGGCGGGCCGGGTGTCGCTCGTCCGCTATCAATGGCAGCCTCGCGTCCGCCCGCGGTGAGCGCTATCGTCAGGCGATCACGCGATCCTCTTCTCGATCGGGGGACTTCGGCCCGATGATGGACTATTTCAAGCGGCTGTACACGCACGCGCAGTGGGCGGACGCGCGCACCCTGCACTCGATCGTCGACAGTGAGCATCTGCCAGCGCGCGCTCTGGAGTTGTTCGCGCACGTGTTGGGCGCCGAGCACGTATGGTTGAGCCGCGTGCGCGGCACCGCACCGCACGTCACCGTGTCGCCCACACTTTCGGTGGCCGAGTGCGATGCCCTGATGCACGAGAACCACGACGGCTATACCTCCCTGCTCGACCAGTTGGCTCCCGGTGACCTCCAACGGGCGGTCACCTACCGCAATTCGGCGGGCCACGAATTCACGTCCACGCTACAGGACATTCTCACCCAGGTCGCGATGCACGGGTCGTACCACCGCGGACAGGTGGCGGCGCTCGTGCGCGCGGCCGGGGACACGCCACAGCCCACCGACTTCATCGCGTTCGCGCGCGGCGCGCCAGCGCCACCCCGCCAAGGACCATAGAGACCCGATGCCGACCGATGACCCGGTAGAACCGCCCGCTCGCACTTCCACTCCCGCGCCGCCGCGAGCGGCCCCGGCCCGCGCGCCCCGCCGCCGGCATCACCGCTACACGCCGCTTCCGCCACGCGAGACGTTCTATCGCCATTTTGCCCGCAACGCGCTGATGGGGACCGCGATGGTCGGCACGGCATTGATGATCGGTGTCGTGGGGTACCACGTCACGGCGGAACTCGGGTGGCTCGATTCTCTCGTCAACGCGAGCATGATTCTGGGCGGAATGGGTCCTGTGGATCCGGTCAAGCCGGTGGTGGGGAAGTGGTTCGAGTCGTTCTACGCGCTGTTCAGCGGTGTGGTGTTCATTTCCTCGGTGGGGGTATTCCTGGCGCCGGCGGCCAAGCGTTTTCTGCATCGGTTCCATCTGGACATCGAGGCCGACGACGACTCGGCCGATTCCTGACCGACACTTGACAAGTCAATGCTCGGTCGGCATTCTCACCTTCGATGACAACGCACACGCGCGCCTGGTATTGCTACTGGTATTCGACCTCTCACACGGGCCGAACCTGGGGGCGTGCGCGCAAGTAGTCTGACGCAGCAGTCAATCCGCAGGCGGTCCGTGTTTCACACGGGCCGCCTTTTTTATTTCCCGCACCAGAGGTCACCATGCTGGACGTCACCCCGAACCCGCGAACCGACGAATCGCAGTTCATCGAGCAGCGTTGGCACGACTACACGGCCGAACAGCACGACGTGTGGCGCGTGCTGTACGAGCGGCGCATGGGAGACCTACGCGCGCACGGCAGCGCCGTCTACCTGCGGGGTGCGGAGCGCATCGGGCTCTGTCCGGATTGCGTGCCGGATCTGGCCGTGGTGAACCAGAAGCTGGCACCGCTCACGGGCTGGCAGGCAGTGCCGGTAAGCGGATTCCTGCCGGCGCCCGAGTTCTTCCGGTGTCTGGCGGCGCGCCGCTTTCCGACCACGGTGAGCCTGCGGCCCCGCGAACAGCTCGACTACCTGCCCGAGCCCGACATCTTTCACGACGTGTTCGGCCACGTCCCGCTGCACGCCAGCCCGGCGTTCGCCGACTACCTGCAGCAATTCGGGCAGATCGCCTGCCGTGCCGAACGCGAGGAACAGATCCAGGGCATGGCCCGCCTGTTCTGGTTCACCGTGGAGTTCGGTCTGGTCAAGGAGGACGGGCAGGTGAAGGCGTACGGGAGCGGGCTGATCTCGTCGCACGCCGATTGCGCGAATGCCCTGGGCCCGAACTGCGAGCGGCGGCCGTTCTCGGTCGAGGCGGTGATGGGCCAGCCGGTCGAGATCGACCACGTGCAGGACGTGCTGTTCGTGATCGACACGTTCGGACTGCTCTTCCACGCGGCGCAAGAGGCGGCCGACGTCCTGGGGATTCCGAATGCCGTGTGAGCGTGGCATCTTGGCGGCATGATGATCGGACGCATGAAGGACAGGGGGACACGGGCGGGGCCGGCGCTCGCGGCGTTGGCGCTGGTCCTGGTGGCGGCCTGCGACCATGGGCCGCCGCCCGAGCAAGTGCGCGCCGAGCAGGAGCAGGCGGCGCAGGCGGTGGCCAACGAGCCGTGTCCGCCCGACGGCAAGTGGAAGGAATGCAGCCTGGCCGAGCGGCTTCTTCGCTCCGGGCTCGTGGTACGGCGCGATTCGGCGCCGGCGCGTGAGGACTCGGTGGCGATTCCGGGGGTGCTGTACCACATAGGGATCGCCAATCTGGAGGTGTTCTTCTTTGCCGATTCGATGGCGCGCAAGTCCGCCGTGGCCAGGCTGGACACGGCACGGTTCGTCGGCTACGACCAGTCGCAGACCAGCAAAGGCGAGCGATCGCTCATCCAATCGGCCAACCTGCTGGCCCTGCTCGACAGCCGCCGCGACCAGCAGCGCGAGCGCATCGGCGACGCCATCACGGCGGGTCCGCCGCAACCGCCGAAAGGCGCGAAGTAGGGACGAGGAGGAGCAGGGCGCGGACTACCGGCGGCGTTCCGTGGTGGATGTCGCGCACGTGCAATTCGGCGAAGGTGCGCACGGCGGTGAGCCATGCGTCGTCTGGCATGCGGGCGTCGGCCAATGCCTCGAGCACGCGCTCGGCGCCGGCCCCGAAGGTGGCGGTCGCGACGCGCCGCGCGTCGTGGGCCAGCGGCATCTGGCGCGCGCGCAGGTGCCGCGGGCTCCGCGATGCGATGGCATCGATGCGGTGCAGCAGGCGCCGGCGGGCGCGCGCGGCCCCGCCACTGGCCAGATCGAGCACGCCGAGCGCCTCGCCCTCCTCGACCCACGCGGTGATCCGGCGAATTGCGGCCTGCACGGCCGGCGTCTCGACGGGCGCCTCGGTCCCCTCGCCGAGGCGGGCCGCACCGAGCACGGCCTCGGGCGCATCGCTCGCGTCGTGGCCGACGTCGGCCACCAATTCGGCCCGGCCCTGACGCTCGACGAGCGCCAGCCATCCACCCGTCGCGGCATATACGGCGGCGACGCAGGGGCCGTCGGCAGGTTCGCCGGCCGAGCGGTCGCGCAGCCAACCCTCGAGCAAACGGTCGAGGCAAGCGCTGACGCGTTGCGGTGGGGGGACGTGGAACGGGACGCCGGAGAAGAGGGCGGGCATGATAGTTCCTCGCACGCCGACCGCACGAGCGGCGGCCGCGAGCTTGTCGCGCAGCCGGCGTTCCAGACCGAGCAACCGGTCGGCCGGGGCCGGCGGGCGCAGCGCGTACACGTGCACTTCCGCGTGCGGCGAGGCAAGACGGCGCACGCGGCCCACGCGCTGCTCGAATCGCGCCGGGCTCCACGGCAGATCGGCGTGCACCACCACGCTCGCGTCCTGCAGGTTCACGCCCTCGCTCAGCAGGTCGGTGGTGATGAGCATCGACACGCGCTCGGCGGGCGCCGTGGTGGCCTGTCCCCCGGGTGCGAACCGGGCCAGTAGTTCGCGGCGCGTGACACGGCCGCCGGCCACGAATCCGCCGCGGTCGGTGAGCATGGCGATGCCGCCACCGGGACGCAGGCGAGCATACATCGCGGCCACGGTGGCGGCGAACTCGGCGAACACCACGATCCGAGCGCCGGGATGCGCGGACCGGATGCGCCGCAGCGCGGCGGCGCGTGCGGCGTCGGGATCGAGGCCCGACGGGAGCCGATGAAGGAACCCGGCCACCGCGTCGGCATGGCGTTGGCTGGCCCGCCGCAACCGCGCGGCGTGCACGGTGACCGTGTCGGAGGCGAGCTGGGGAAAGGCGAGTTGGAGCACGCCGTCGGCGTAGCTCCAGGCGCGTAGCTCCTGTCGCGACGGGTGACGGCCGGCGCGCAGCGCCTCGCCCAGGGCTTCGGCCTGGGCGAGCCGGCGGCGCAACGCGGCCCGCAGCGCCGCCCGACTCGATGCCCATTGCCGCGCCAGCGAGATCGTGAGCAGGGCGCCGCCATCGCCGCCGTCGCGCGGCGGAAGGGGCGGCGGCAGACGGGTGATTGCCTCGAGCACGGCGGCGTCGTCGCCCACCTCCACCCAGCGCACACGGCCGAGCCGCGGCAATGCCGGCGCTCCATCTTCCGCGCCGCCGTCCGTGCTGTCGCGCTTCACGACGAAGTGCGCCAGTTCCTGCTCGTCGGCCGTCCACGCGCGGTGGCCGAGGAATAGCGCCAGTTCGGCGCGCAGGTCGTCGGTGCGGTTGTGAACCGGAGTGGCCGAGAGGAGCAGGACGGGGGGGCGCGCACACAGCGCGGCGAGGGCACCGTACCGTTTGGTAGCGGGGTTGCGCGCGTGATGCGCCTCGTCGAGGATCACGAAGTCGGCGACGGGAGGAAGAGCGCCGCGGCTCAATGCCTGGTACGAGACGAATCGGGCGTGGACCCCCGCGGCGGCGAGGGCATCGTGCCACATGGTGCGCAGACCGGCCGGCGCGACGACGACGAGTCGGGCCGAACCGCGTGCCACGGAGAGGGCCGTGTAGGTCTTGCCGAGGCCGACTGGATCGGCAAGGAGTGCCCCCCGCGCCTCACCGAGCAGCGTGCGCAGGCGCGCGGCGGCGGCGCGTTGGTGTGGGTGGAGAACGACCGTCCCGAGCGCGTCGCGACCCTGCGCACCGAGCCAGCGCCCGGCGATCGCGGCGCGCACTTCGGGCGCCGGCGTGGCGCGCCAGGTCATGCTGCGGTCCAGGTGAGCAGCGCGGCCAGGTCGGAATGCTCCAGGCGGTAGGCGTGGAGCACTGCGTCGGTGAGCACGCTGTGCGGCACGTGCTCCCGTTCGGGTCGCTCCGCGATGCCGGCCGCCAGCGGGGCGAGCGTCCTGCGCGCGCGGAGCCAGTCGCGCGGCAGCGGCAGGCGGCCCACGGTCCAGGCGAGATAACGGCGGAATCCGCCGCGTGCCGGCTCGGCTAGCGCATTCAACCACGCGGCAGCGACGGCCGAGTTCAGGATCGCCGCCAGCGTGCGAGCGTCGTCGAGGTCCTGGCATCGCGCCACGTAACAGGTGTTGAGGGGCACGCGGCGGTCGCCGGCGTCGAGGATGACGGCGCGCGGACGGCGCCCGAAGTCCGCCCATACCACGCGCGGCCGATCGCACGCCGCGCCCTCGGTGCGAAACAGCGTCCACCAAAGCCGGGCGTTCCGGGCGTCGCTGCGCGCGCGCAGACGGCGCTTGTACCGTCCGAGCCAGCGGGCCGTGCGGGCGGGCAGTTCGGTCAGAGGCGCCCCCCGCGCATCGCAGGTCCAGACGATGTGGTCCATTCCCGTGTCGGCGCTCCAGGCGCGCACGGCTTCGCCGCGTATGGCGGGGCGAAGCAGCGCGGCTTCCACCTCTCCCGTCCGGCCGCCGGCGGCGCGGACGCAGGCCACGCCGCCACGGCGGTCCACGACCTCGACCACGAAGGCGTCATTGCACCCGCTCTTCACGCCGAGCAGCGGGCGACCCACCGCGGTTTCAAGAAATGGTATACCAACGGCCGCCAGGTAGTCGACGGCCTGGCGGACAGGCGGTGGCAACAACAGCCACGGGCTGCCGGGCGTGTGGTCGAGGGCGAGGGAGCCCGACTCGGCGCGCCACTGCACGACCGTCGCGCGCTTCCCCGCGGCGACGGTCACCGTGGGCGGGTGCTCGGTACCACGCTCCGGCGCCCGGGCTGCGACGATCGAGGGATACACCGCCGCGTCGAACAGGGCGGGGGCGTTGGAGAGATCCTCCACGTGGAGGAGCGAGAGCCGCTCGTGCAGCAGCCGTCGCACGCCGCCGCCGGCCAGCGAGCACCAGAGCTTGGCCGGTACGAGGAGCGCCAGCGCACCCCCCGGGCAGAGGAGCGCGGCGCTGCGCTCTACGAACAGCGCTGATAGGTCGACCTGGCCCGCAAAGCCCGAGCCGGCGTGCGCGGCTTGGGCGCCGGAGGCCCACGACGCGTTGCGGAATACGGTGTAATTCCGCCGCAGGGCGGCCCGCTCGTGTGCCGGCACGCGATGAAGTCGCACCCATGGCGGATTGCCGACGATCAGTTGAAAGCCTCCGTCCGCGGCGACATCGGCGAAATGGGCGCCGAACGAGAACGGCAATGCTCCGCCGTCGGCCAGCCGGCGGCGCTCGTGTCGCAACGCTGCGGCGCGCGATCGCAGGTCGGTGAGCGTGCGGCGATCGTCGGCGGTCAGGCCACGTCGCTCACCGAACAGGTCGGGGCCGCGCCCAGCGAGTACCAACTCGCGGCGCGCATGCTGGACCCCGGTGATCGCGCGATCGAGCATGGTGAGCGCTCGGGACCGCTCGGCGCGGTCCAACGCGCGGGCGAGCGCAGCTTTGTGGACGCCCGTGGCCCCGGCGTAGCGGCGCCGGGCCGTCGCGAGTTCCCCCGGTCGCGCGACCAGCGTGGCGCCGGCATCGAAGGGGGTTCCCGATAGCGCGTCACCCACGCGCACGTTGCGGTCGAGATTGGGCAAGGGCGCAACGGCCATCGGGTCGGCAACCTCGCTCTCGATCACCACGGACAGCCACAGCCGCAGCTCGCAGAGCCAGACCGCCATGGGATTCCGGTCCACGCCGAAAACGGAGCGCGTCAGCGCGTCGCGGCGGATCTCGCTCACCGACCGTGGATCGCCGAGCTGGGCGCGCAGGTCCGCGATGCGCTGCAGCGCATGAACGAGAAAGGCGCCCGAGCCGCAGGCCGGATCGAGCAGCGTGAGGCGACCGAGGCGGGTGAGCACCGCCGGCCGGTCGGCCCGGGTGACCTGCTCGCCGGCGAGCAGGCACGCGGTGTCGTCCTCGGCCAGCCCGGCGGTGCGCAGGGCTTCGCCGAGCGCGAGGTCGGTTACGCGGCCCACCAGGGACTGCGGCGTGAAGAACGCCCCGCTGTCGCGCCGGTCGTCCGAGGCCATGAGTGATTCGAAGGCGCGCCCCAGCATTTCCGGATCCACCGCGGCATCGCTCCAGGTGGCGGATTCCTCGCGCGCGGTGAAGCGGTAACGGGCAAACAGATCGCCGAGCAACGCGCCCAAAGCATCGTCGGCAAAGTGGAGCTCGCGGTGACGGCGCTCGAGCGGCGTGGGCGTGAACAGCCCGCCGTTGAGAAACGGCACGTGGCCGAAGGCGAGTGCGGTAGATGCGCGACGCCCGCGAGGCGTGTTGAGCGTGCCGAAGAACAAGGGTCGCAGGGTGCGCGCGTGGAATCCGCCGCCGCGTCCCATGCGCTGGTCGAACAGGCGGGTCAGGAAGTTTCGGTGTCCGTCGAGCCAGCCCTTGGCTTCGAGAAACGCCAGAAAGAGGAGCCGCGACGAGTGGAGCAGGGCCAACTCCCGGCGCTCCGCCGCGGGTGCGGTGCGCGACGCCGAATCCGCGATGGCCGCCACGCGGCGCTCGAGTTCGCGATAGAAGCGACGCCCGAGCGCGTCGCGGCCGAGCACCTCGCACCACCGCAGATGCAGGAGTCCGTCGTCGCCGCAGGCGGCGGCGGCGAGCGTGCACAGCGTTTCGGCGTCGCTGTCGATCACCCGCGCCCGGTCGACGATGAGGGAGCGCACCCGCGGCGGCCGCCGGTCTCCGTTCCAGGCGGCGAAAGCGACGGCGCCGTCGCGATGGTCGGTGAGCGCGAGCAGCCAGAATACGTGCGGGGCGCGCGACTGGAGTCGCGCGGCGATGCGCGGAATCTGTTCGCGTATGGGCGCGCCGTCCCGCACCCGAGCGACGAGCGCGCGGACGGCGCCTGGGCCGGCGGCCACGTGAACCTCACTCAACGTCGACGCGAGACCGATGGCCGATCGCTGGTCGGCATCGAGGGCGCGGGCCGGCCCGCGAACGCCGATCGCGTGGAGCAGTGTGGAGAGGGCGGCGGTGGAATCCGCGCTGGCGAGGAGGACCGCGGCCGTACGAAGCGTGAGCACGCGGCCACGCTACGGACCGGCCGGCGCGTGACCGCCACCAAGGCAACGCGGCCCGGCGCAAAAGGGCGCCGGGCCACAGGCTACATCGCCGGGGTGCCGTCGAGGCGGGCGACGCTAGGGCAGCGGGGAGGCGGTGAACGACACGACCAGCGACCGCGGCATTCCGGGTTCGAAGGCCAGCGGCACCCCGTTTGCCAGGTCGGGATTGAGGAACGCCGAACTGATATATCGACGATTGGCGAGATTCTCCACGGTCACGAAGCCACGAAGCCCGATGCCGCCCGCGCGCAGTACCGGCTGCCGAGCCTCGATCGTGAGATTGACCACTGTATGTCCGGGTATGGGGACCTGGTTGGCATCGTCGGCGTAGTAGGGCCCGGCGTGTTCGATGCCGAGCTTGAGGCGCAGCGCATGTAGCTCGTGCATTTCGACGCCGGCCTCGAGGTTGACCATGACGTCGGGTACGCCCATGACCTTGTGACCGCTGTAGTCCGCGGCCGCGCCGGGGGCGCCCAGGTAGATGGAGTCTACGACGTAGTCCACGTAGCGGTTGTGCGACCAGGTGACCGCGGCGCCGCCGAACAGGCCGCGCGGGCCCTGCGCGGTGAGGCCAAGTTCGGCTCCGCGCCGGCGGGCGCGGCCCGCGGTGAGGTAGAACCGCCCGCCGTTGTACGGCACGATTTCGTTGACGACCTCGGTATCGTACAGCGCGATGTCATACGATATCCAGAATGGCACCAGTTGGGCCAGGGCCTGCTTGTACCCCACTTCGTAGGTCGTGGACCGTATGGGATCGAGCAGCGGGTTGATACCGGGGGCGGGGGATCCGGGTACGGGATCGGTCTCGTTGCCGGCCGGCACCTCGATGCCGCCGCCCACGCTTGCGTACAGGCTCGACGTGGCCGATACCCGCCAGGTCGCCCCCAGTTTGGGTGTCACCCCCACGAACGAGCGGCGGTCGTTGAGGGCGGGATCGACGAAGTTGTTCGCGTAATAGGTGACGTTGTCGAGGCGCGCGCCGGCCGACACGGTGAACCGGTCGTCGAGCGAGAGTTGGGCTTCGCCGAAGACGCCCAGATTATTGGCGCCCTCGCCCTTGTTGTCGCGCAATTCAGTGCCGCGCTGGCCGTCGACCAGCGAATAGAACAGGATGGCGCCGTCCTGGTAGGCTTCGTCGGCGCCGACGGCCACGCGCACGTCGTGCCTCGGGGCCAGCGCGAACGTGTGCCGTCCAACCACGTTGCCGCCCACGTGGTAGCGCGTGAAATCGCGGAACGTGTTACGCTCCGACCGCTGCAGGTACTTGGGACTCGCGAACACCATGCCCGACACCGTCGTTGTCGAGTCGACATCGTGCTCCACCGTGGCGCCGAGTCGGGCGATGCGGTTGTAGCGCCGCTCGTCGTGCGATGCGTAGGTCGCGTTCGCCCGCCGGGGGTCGGCCTGCGCTTCGCCCCACGTGAGCGGGCCCGGAATGCGGAACAGATTGTTCGTCCCCGAGGCATAGAAACCGACCCGCGTGTTCGGGCCGACGTCGCCCACCAGGCCGGCGTTGAACAGTGCGCGCCGCGCCGCCGAGTGGTCACGCCAGCCGTCGAACGAAGTGTTCGTGAAGTTCACGAACGCCACGCCCGTTCCGATCGGGCCCGAGGCCCGCGCCGCGTAGCGTGCCAGCCCGAACGCGCCGAACATCGACTGGACCTCGAGTGCCGGCGCAGTGGATGCCGGGACCGTGCGCACGTTGATCACGCCACCCGCGGCGTTGCCCCAGTCGGCGGAGGCATTGGAGCGAATCACCTCGATGCCTTCGGCAGCGGCGAGATCGATCTGGTCGAACGCCGTGCGTCCATCCGGTTCCGTCTCGGGAATCCCGTCTATGAGGACGCGCACGCCGCGTGACGTGCCGGCATTGGAGCGGTCGCCGGCCCCGCGCGCGCCGAATCCGCGGATGACCAGTCGCACGTCGCTCGTTCCATAGCGTGACTGGGCAACCACGCCCGGAACCAGGGTGAGCGCCTCATCGAGCCCGAATCCGCGCAGCCCCCTCAGTTCGGGTGCCGACACCGTGGTGATCGCGAGCGGCGTCTCGAGGATCAACGACGGCGCGCGGGTCGCCGTGACGGTCACGCCGGGGAGCGTCGCGGTGCTGTCCGGCGTCCGGGGTTTCTGTGCGGAGGCGTCGGGCGCGAACAGCGCGCCCAGGGCCGCCAGCCGCATGGCCAGCGATCGCATTGTCGAATGGGTTGCTTGTGGGGGGACAAGCCCATGCATCCGAACCAGACGGATACGCGAATGATAATCGATGTGGCTAGTGAACGGTGTACCTCCGCCCTTTCCACTCCACCCGCGGTCCGCGGGCGAGCGCCACCACTACTATATAGAGCACCACCGCCAGTCCCAGCGGATACAACAGGGCGTACCAGACCGGCAGCTTGGCGAACCGGTAGAACCCGATCCACATCGGCAGCGAGGCGACGATGCCGAGCACGCCCCAGAGGGACGCGCCCGGCGAGACGATGCCGGCCAGCCCGGCGAGCAGGGCGGCCGCCGGCGCGAGGCCGAACAGTGGCCCGGCCACGAGGACCAGCGGAAACAACGCCCGTCCCCACGGACCTCCGGGCACGGCCTCCCGTCCGCCCGCGTATACGTTCTTGGTCCACCCGCGTACGATCTCGCTCAGCGACGTGTACATGCGCGTGGAGAGCTGGTCGATGCCCAGCACGAGGGCGATGCGCCGCCGTTGCTCCACGAACCGCTGGGCGAGCGCCAGATCCTCCGCCACCTTGTCGCGCACGGCTTCGTGGCCCCCCGACGCGTCGTAGGCGTCGCGCCGAATGAAGATGCATTGGCCGTTGGCAATCACGTCGCTGGGATTCGTCGCCGCATTCACCCGCTCGGTGCCGCCGTAGCGGGCCACGAGCAGGGCGAAGAACTGCGGCTGCACCACGCGTTCCCAGAACGTGCCGAGTTCCTGTCTCCCCGCCACGGTGAGCAGTTCGGAGCCGCGCCCGCGCATGGCGTTCACCGATCGCGGAATCAGGTCGGGGCCGTGCTCGGTGTCGGCATCGGTGAACAGCAGGATCTCGCCCGTGGCGATCGCGGCCCCCGTCGCGCAGGCCCACTGCTTGCCGAACCACCCTTCCGGCAGCGGCGGCGGAACGATCACCCGCACGCGCACATCGCTCTCGGCCACCGCGCGGGCGAGTCCGCCGGTGCCGTCGCTCGAGTGGTCATCCACCACGATCACCTCCAGCGCCGGATGCGAGGTGGCGAGGACGGAGCGCAGGCAGCGCTCAATGTTGCGCGCTTCGTCGCGGGCCGGGATCACCACCGAGAGTAACGGCACCGGCGGCGCAACGACGTCGGACCACTCATCGAGCCGGCGGGAGTGACGCGCGCGCAGCACCATGACCAGCGGCGCGATCGCCCATGGGAGCGCGGCGAGCAACGCGACGCCGAGACTCACAGGGCGGCGGTCGAGGGGGTAGGGCTGGGGGCCCAAATGCGGGGCGATGCGGGCACGCCCGAAAGGTGGGCGCTGCGCGCTGGTTGAGGAAAGGGGGCGCAGGCGCGTCCGGCGGCGTCAGATAGGATCGTTGATGCGTGGCGGTGTGCCGGCTCGCGTTGACCCCACAGCGCCAACCGTCTACGTTCGTCGTTCATGTGGCACTCCACTCGCGTCGCAGCATGAGGCGCCCACCAGCGCTCGCCCCCGGGGCCCGTGTGGCGCTGGTGTGTCCTTCGGGGCCGCTCGCCGGGCCCGACGATCTCGACCGTGCCCAAGCCAACGCCCGCGCCATGGGGTGGGAGCCCGTCCCCGGCCAGTGGGTGCTCGCGCGCGACGGGTACCTCGCGGGTACCGATCAGCAGCGACTCGACGACCTCAACGCCGCGCTGCGCGACGACTCGATCGATGGCATCTGGTGCGTGCGGGGCGGTTACGGCTCCATGCGGCTGCTCGAGGGCATCGAATACAGTGCCTTGCGCCGCCGCCCTCGCGCCCTCATGGGGTATTCCGACATCACAGCGCTGCACTCGGCCATCGGTATGCGTTGCGATCTGGTGACGTATCACGCTCCCGTGGCGCGGGGCGACCTGACGCCGTTCACGCGCGCGTCGCTGGAGCGGGCGGTGGTGCAGCGCGCCGATTCGTGCGGACGGGCCGACGGCGCCCGGACGCTGCGGGGCGGCCGGGTGCGCGGACGCGTGGTGGGGGGCAATCTCGCCTTGCTGGCGGCGCTGGCCGGCACCGCCTTCGCGCCCAACTACGATCGGGCGATCATCGTCATCGAAGACGTGAATGAGGACGTGTACCGCATTGAGCGCATGCTGCTCACCCTCCGTCTGGGCGACGCCTTCGCGACCTGCGTGGGGCTGGTGTTCGGGGCGTTCACCAACACGCCGGCTGAACGCCCCGACCACGGCGGCTCGCGGCCGCTCGATGCGGTGCTGCAGGAGATCGCCGACCAGCTGGGCATTCCGTGCATTTCGGGCGCGCCCGTGGGGCACATCGCCGACCAGTGGACGGTTCCGCTCGGAGCGGAGGCGGAGCTGGACGCGGACTCACAACTGATGGCAGCAGAGTAGGAGGGTAGGAGCGTAGGACGGATACCTGCGAAACGCCGTCTACTCTCCTACTGTCCTACCGTCCTACCATTGACGATCGGGCTCGGTCTTACAACGGGGCCCCTGGGTCCATATTCTTCATCGAGTCCCCCACGCCATCCGGCATGAAGACAGGCCAACAACTCCTCGACGAAGTCAAAGGACGTATCAGCGAGACGTCCGTGGCCAGCGCGCTGGACAGCTACCGACGCCGCGAACACATCGTGTTCCTTGATGTGCGCGATCCGAACGAAACCAGCCTCGGGCGCATTCCGGGTGCACTCGTGATCTCGCGAGGAAATCTCGAGTCGAAGGTCGAGGCTCTCGTGCCGCGCGGCGCGATGATCGTCGCCTACTGTGCCAACGGCAACCGGTCGGCGTTCGCCGCCGAGACCATGGAAGTGATGGGCTACCGGAACGTGACATCGCTGCGCGAAGGCTTCCGCGGCTGGGTCGACGCCGGCGGCGACGTCGAGGACTGAGGGGCCGGAGGCGGTGCCATGAAGCCGCTCGAGGCGCTGCTCGCGCACCGCGACATCGCGCGATTGGCCCGCGCCCTGGCGGCGCATCCCGGACGCGAAGTCGTACCCGAGGGGCACGTCCGGTACGCGGCCACTGCGGCCACGCTACGCATGGGCGCGTCGGAGCCGGAACTGCTGCTCATCCGCCGCGCCGAGCTGGAGCGAGACCCGTGGAGCGGCCACGTGGCGTGGCCCGGCGGGCGCATGGAGCCGGGCGACCCCGATCTCATGGCGACGGCGGTTCGCGAAACACTCGAGGAAACGGGGATCGATCTGGCGTCCGAGGGGCGGATGCTCGGCACGCTTGACGACATCCACCCGCGCACGCCGGCCCTCCCGCCCATCCTGGTGCGACCGTTCGTGGCCGTGGTGGCGGGTGAGGCGCGCCTCACCCCGAGTCGCGAGGTGGCCGGTCATGCGTGGGTGCCGCTGCCGGCATTGCTGGACGAGACCAATTGGGGCACGGCGCCGATCGCCATCCGCACGCTCGGCGTGCAGGTGCGGCCGGTGTTTCGCTTCGCCGGGCTGCAGGTGTGGGGGATGACCGAATACATGCTTCGTCAACTCGTCACGAGGTACCGCGAGACGCCGGGTGTCGACGGCTAGCCCCGCGGAAGCTCCGACATGATGGCCAGCGTGTTGTGGTCCAGGTCCTTGAAGAACGTCATCCAGAGATCGCCCTTGGGCATGGGCGCGACGACGTGGGGTTCGTCCACGAATTGCACGCCGCGCGCCTTCAGCGCCTGATAGGCATCCCGCACATCGGGGACATCGAAGTAAAGAATCGACCCCGGATGATCCTGCTCCGCGTTCTCGGGCCGGCCGAGCATGAGCCGGATGCCGCCGGCGTCGAAGAAGGCGAGGTTGGGGACCGCGAACAGGAGCTTCATGCCGAGCGTGTCGCGGTAGAAGGCGGTGGCCCGGTCGAGGTCGTGGACGGTGACCGCGATCTGGCCGATGCGGGAGAGGCCGGGGTCGTTGGGGATGGACATGGAAGCCTCGGGGAAGGCGGCGCGGAGTGGGACCATGCGCGCGGGTTGTCGCGGGCAGCGCACGGTGTGGTCGAGATACACTAACCAAAGGCCGATCATGCCGTCCAGACGGTCCCCGGCCGATGGCCTGCGGGACGCGCCGCCCAAGACCGCCGCTCGAGCGGGTGCTCCGGGCCGACCGGCGATAGCTTCCAAGCATGCTGGCGCTCCTCGCTCCGCTGCTCGTGTTTCAAACCGCCATGCCGGCCGTCGCTTCGCGTGCGGCGGACGTCGGGGCAACCGGCGGACCGCGGATGATCGCGATTGACGAACGGCTGGCGGCCGACGAGCACCTGCGCGTGGGAGACCGGCTGGTGGTGCGCGCGACACCCACCGGCGTCGGCGACACGGTGGTGGTGGGGGCGATCGTCCGTCGCGCTGCCGATCCGTCGGAAGTGGCCCGCGGTGAATACCGCGTGCTCCTGCACCTCGATCAACTGCAGGCGCTCATCGGCTACGGTGACCGCGTGGACCGCTTCGCGGTCGCCACGCGCGACAGTGCCGCGACCGACGGCGCCATGGCGCTGATCAACGACGCGGCATTCGGCTTCGAGGCCCACCGGTCGCGCGACATCGCGGTGGAGACGTCGCAGACGTTTCTCGTCGTCAGCCGTTTCCACCACGCGATCGGTGTGATCACGATCGTGGCGAGCGCCGTGTTCCTGCTCTGCATCATGCTGCTCAAGGTGGACGAACGGCGGCGCGACGTGGCGGCGCTGCGTCTCATGGGGATCTCGTCGGCGACGGTCCTCCAGTCGATCGTGCTCGAGGCCACGGCCGTCGCGGCGGTGGGGAGCGCCCTCGGCGTGGGGATCGGATGGGCGGCATCAGCGCTCGTGAACGAGCACTACCGCGGCGTGTACCGAACGCCCCTGGCGTTCGCGATCCTCACGCCAGGCGTGGTGGCGTTCTCGGTGGCGCTCTCGCTTGTTCTGGGCGTGCTGGCCGGATACTTCGCGGCGCGGCGGCTCACCCGCGTCCATCCCCTCGTCCTGTTCGGGCGGTGACCGCGTGCTACTGACGCTGGTCCGGGCTTCGCTGTCGCGCCGCCGCACCCGAACCGCGCTCGCCGTGGTGGGCGTGGCGGTGTCGGCGGCGTTGCTGCTCGACATGGTGATGCTGTCGAGCGGGATGCGCGAATCGTTCCGGTCGCTGCTCGAGGTGCGCGGGTTCCAACTGCGACTGGCCCCCAAGGGCACGCTGCCCTTCGACACCGAAGCGACGATCGACAGCGCCGGCGCCATCATGGCCCAACTCCGCGCCGATCCCGACATCGCGGTGGTGAGCCCAGTGCTCGGTGCCCAATTGCACGTGCTGGGAGAGAAGGACGATGTAGCGGCGGTGGCGATCGGCATCGATCCCGCGGTGGAGGGAGACTACGAACTTCGCGCTGGGCGGGACATCCGCGGTCCCGATGACATCGTGGTGAGCGACGCGCTGCTCGCCGCCGCCGGCGTGCGCGTGGGCGACACGCTGCGTGCAGCGGGGGGCTACGACGCACAACTCCGTGTGTCGACGCACGAACGGCGGTTGGCGGTCGTGGGCACGGCCCACTTCATCTATACTCCGGCCAATCCGAAGATCATGGCGATGCACTTGCAGACGTTGCGGGCGATGACCGGAGCCCAGCGCGATCCGGTGTCGCTGTTCATGCTCCGCCTGCGGCCGGGTGCCAATGCGGCAGCGGTGCAGCACTGGGTGGAGCGGGCCGTACCGCGTGTCACCGTGGTGTCGACGGCGGCCGCGCTTCAGCAGGTGGACGAACGGCTGAGCTACTTCCGGCAGTTGGCGTTCATCCTCGGGTCGGTGAGCCTCACGGTGGGGCTGCTGCTCGTGACGACGCTGGTCACCGTGTCCGTGAACGAGCGGTTGGGCGAGATCGCGGTGATGCGCGCGATCGGCGTGTCCAGGCGCTCGATCATTGCGCAGGTGGTGGTGGAAGGGGCGATGATCATGCTTGCCGGCTCGGCGCTCGGCCTCGGCCTGGGGCTCGTGACGGCGCACTATCTCAACGGCATCCTGTCACAGTTCCCGGGGCTGCCGGCGGCGATCGATTTCTTCCTGTTCCAGCCGCGCGACGCGTGGGTGTCGCTGGGGCTGCTGGCCGGGTGCGGGGTACTGGCGGGGATCTATCCCGCGTGGCGCGGCGCCTCGCTTCCCATCGCGGGTACGCTGCGCGAGGAGGCGGTGGCGTGAGCGGAGCGCCGCCCGTGCTGAGCGCGCGCGACCTGCGTCGCGACTACGCCATGGGCGAGTCGCCGGTTCACGCGCTGCAAGGAGTGTCGCTGGACGTGGCGGCGGGCGAGTACGTGGCCATTGTCGGCCCGTCGGGGTGCGGCAAATCCACGCTCCTCAACCTGCTCGGCGCCATCGACCGGCCTACACACGGCGCGGTGCGCATCCAGGGCAGTCCGGTGGAACACCTGTCCGATCGCGACGCGACGAGATTCCGGCTGCTCCACATCGGGTTCGTGTTCCAGCGGTTCTATCTCATGCCGGCGCTCACGGCGGCCGAGAACGTGGAGCTTCCGATGGCCGAGGCGGGACTCGGGCGCGCTAAGCGGCGGGCCCGGGCTGCCGAGTTGCTCTCGTACGTGGGGCTCGGGGCGCGCGCATCGCACCGGCCCATGCAGCTCTCGGGTGGCGAGCAGCAGCGGGTGGCGATCGCCCGCGCGCTGGCCAACGAGCCCGCGCTGCTCCTGTGCGACGAGCCGACCGGCGAACTCGATGCGCATACGGGCGCCGACATGATCGCGCTGTTCCAGCGCCTGAACGACGACGGCACGACGATCGTGGTCGTGACCCACGACGAGGATCTGGCCGCGGCCGCGCGGCGCGTGGTGCACATGAAGGACGGGTGCGTGGTCTCCGATACGCGGACGGCGTGACCGGTGCTCGGCCTGCTGGCGTTCCGGCATCTGCTCCAGCGGCCTTGGCGGACGTTGCTCCTGCTGATCGGGTACGCGCTTGGTGTGGCCGTGATGGTAGTGCTCCTCTCGATTGGCACCGCCATGCTCACCCAGGCGCGGCGTGAGCGGTTGGTGGGGGGTGGCCAGATCACCGTACTTCCCGAGGGCATCGATGTGGAGGTGATGAAGACGGGCGGGCTGGGCGGGATGTTCCTGTCCATCGACCACGCCCGGTTCATCTACCGCCAGTTGCTGGCTTCGCCGCGGCTGGCCCCCGAGGTGCGGGCCGCGGCACCGCAGATTGTTGGTAAACTCATATACATCACGACGCCGAGCGACCGCCAGGTGCCGGTGCTGGCGAGCGGCCAGATCCCGTCGCGCAACGCAGCCGTGGGGGCGGGACCGACCTTGGCCGCTGGCACGTGGACCGACGATACGCTCGACCGGCAGTGGCGCGACCCCACGCCCTTCGAGCTACGCAACGAAATCGACCACTTCCACGTGCCACCAGCCTCGGCTGCGGGCGATCCGTCGTGGGCCGAGTGGCACTATTTCAACGTGGTTTCGGGCGACGGTAGGCAGTGGGCGTTCATCTCGTACATCGTGGCGGGCCAGGTGGCGGATGGACGGTGGGGCGGCCAGGTGTTGGTGACGCTGCACGAACAGGGGGAGCCGGCGCGGCGGTTCGTGGCCGACGCGCCGGCGAGTGCGGTACGGTTCTCGACGACGAACGCCGACCTGCGCATCGGCCAGTCGTGGGTGAGCGTACTCCCCGACGGCCGGTACCGGTTGCGCGCCGTGGCGCGTGCCGAGGCGGACGGTGCACCCCTCACCCTGGATCTCGTCGTGTCGCCGGAGCCGGGGGCGTATTTTCCCGGGGCGTCGTTCACCAGCGACTCGCTCGTTTCGGGGTACGTCGTGCCGGCGTTGCGTGCCGAGGCGAACGGGACGATCTGCGTGCGCGGCGCGTGTGAGCGGTACGATGCCGCCCAGGCCTATCACGACCACAACTGGGGCACCTGGCGGGGAGTGACATGGGAGTGGGGCGCGGGGCGGGCGGGGAAGTTGGGGGTGTTGTACGGTCGGGTCTCCGCTGGCGGCAGTCCTACCGTCCTACGGCCGCTGTTCGTGTATCTCACCGACTCGTTGGGATTCCTCGCGGTGTTCAGACCGAAAGAAATCCAGTACACCGACGGCCGGGTGATAGTCGTGAACGGGCATCGTGTGATGGTCCCGGTGTGCGGCGAGATGACCGACGTGCGCGGCGGCGACACCCTCCACGTGGAGATCGACGTGCAGGACGCGGCGGGCACGGACACCCGCGCACCGCTCATCGAGCGCGGGGAGACAGGAGCAGCGCGGGCCATCGCGCGCCCGTACTTCATTCAAATGAAGGGCTTGATGCACGTCAGCGGCCGGGTGCACGGCCAGGTGATCCGGGGCTCGGGCACCGGTTTCTTCGAGACCTATCGGTGACGCGGCTTGACGTGCCACGGCGGGGCACGCCAATTGATGCCATGTCCGGCTCCGTTCGCATCGGCACCCAAGGGTGGAACTACGACGCCTGGGTAGGCCCGTTCTATCCGCCCCACACCCGTCCCGCGGAGTTCCTCAGCGTGTACGCGCGCGCCTTCGACACGGTGGAGGTGGACTCGACGTTCTACGCGGTGCCGTCGGCCAAGACCGTGCGCGGGTGGGCCGACCGTACACCGTCGCAGTTCAGGTTCGCGCTCAAGATGCCGCAGGAAGTGACCCACGAGCGGCGACTCCGGGAGTGTGCCGGCGTGGCCGCGGAATTTTTCGACCGGGCGCGGGAACTCGAAGGCAAACTGGCCGCTGTGCTGCTGCAGTTCGGGTCCGACTTCACGCCGGCGGAGTTGCCGGCGCTGGCCGAGTTCATTCCCAAGCTTCCGGGCGACATCCGGTTCGCGGTGGAATTCCGCGATAAGGGATGGATCTACGATGGCGTGCTGGCGCTGCTCGCCGAGCACGGCGTGGCGCTGGCGCTCACCGAGGGCAAGTGGATCTCGCGCCGCCAGACGTTCGCGCTCGCCGAACGCCCCACTGCCGATCTCATCTACGTGCGTTGGATGGGCAATCGTGAGATCGTGGACTTCTCGCGCGTGCAGGTGGATCGCACGCGCGAACTCGAGGCGTGGGCCGAGGTGCTGGCGCGCCTGGAGCGAGACGGCCGGACGATCCTCGGCTACTTCAACAATCATTTCTCCGGTCACAGCCCGGCGTCGGCCCGCGATCTGCAGCGCCTGCTGCGTCAGAGCCCGGTCGATCCCGAGCATCTCGGGGAACAGATGTCGCTGTTCTGAGCGTCGAACCGGGCCCCCATTGGCGGGGGACCGTGCAGGCGCCGTCGTACTCCCCGATTCACTAACTTCTGGGCCATGTCCAAGCGGATCGTCCTCTTCTCTGCGTTCGCGCTTGCCGCGGCGGCGCTGTTCGTCCGGCTCGGCTTCTGGCAGATAAGCCGGCTGCATGAGCGCCAGGCGCTGAACGCCTACATCGAATCGCGTATCGATTCGATACCGGTGTCCTTCTTCGCATTGGGCCCGGACAGTGCGGTCACCCACTTCAGGCGCGTCACGGTGAGTGGAACGCCCGATTTCGCGCACGAGTTCTACATGGTGGATCGCACGAGGGACGGAGCGCCGGGCGTGTACGTGCTGACGCCGATCCGCGTGCCGGGGCACGACACCGCCGTGCTCGTGAACCGGGGGTGGGTGTACTCGCCCGATGCGACGACCATCGATCCGTCCCGCTGGCACGCTCCCGACAGCACGTTCGAAGGCTACGTGGACGAGTTCCAGCCGCCGGTGGCGGTGCCGCCGCCCGAGCCCCAACATGTACGGACCATCGACTACCAGCGGATCGCGGCCGCGCTGCCGTACCCGATCGCCGACACGTACGTCGTAGCTCTGGGCAGGGACTCGGTGATCGCGGGGACCCCGTTGCGCATCGATCCACCGCCGCTCGACGAGGGGCCGCACCGCAGCTACGCGGTCCAATGGTTCGCGTTCGCGCTCATTGCGCTGGGCGGTGCGGCGTTCGTGGTCCTCAAAGACCGGGAGGCGCGGCGGGCCGCGGCCCAAGGCGCCGGCCATTCTCGAGCAAGTTGACATGGGGGCGCAGCCGGTGGGGCGGGCCAGCGAGCAGGAAGCGCGCGATGTGGCCGAAGCGGCACGCGAGAGCGAATGGTCGGGTCCGAGCTTCGTGCGGGACCTGTTTCTCGGACGATTCCCACTGCACCTCATTCACCCGGTTGCGGCGCCCGATGCCGAGGAGATGGCCCGCGCCAAGCCATTCCTCGACGCGCTGCGCACATTTCTCGAGCGCGTCGATTCCGACATGATCGACCGTACCGGCGAGGTGCCCGAGGCATACGTGCAGGAATTGCGCGAGATAGGCGCGTTCGGAATCAAGATTCCCCGTGAGTACGGCGGACTGGGGCTGCACTACTCGACCTACGTGAAGGCGATTGCGATGGTGACGTCCAAGGACGGGTCGCTGGCCGCGCTGCTTTCGGCGCACCAGTCCATCGGGTTGCCGCAGCCGCTGGCCTTGTTCGGCACCGAGGAGCAGAAACGCGCATATTTTCCGCGGCTCGCCAAGGGCGCGATCTCCGCGTTCGCGCTCACCGAAGTGGACGTCGGATCGGACCCCGCGAATCTGGCCTCGCACGCGGAGCCGAGCGCCGACGGTACGCAGTGGGTGCTGAACGGCGAGAAGCTCTGGTGCACCAACGGTACGCGCGCCGACCTGTTCGTGGTCATGGCGCGCACGCCGGACCGGGTCGTGAACGGAAAACCGCGGCGTCAGATCACGGCATTCATCGTCGAGGCCAGCTGGCCGGGCGTCGAGGTGGTGCACCGGTGCCGGTTCATGGGGCTCAAGGCGATCGAGAACGGATTGATCCGGTTCACCGACGTGCGCGTGCCCAGAGAGAACATCCTGTGGGCCGAGGGGCGCGGGCTCAAGCTGGCGCTCGTCACCCTGAACACGGGGCGGCTCACGCTGCCGGCCAGCGTAGCGGGGTCGAGCAAGGCGATGCTCGAGATCTCGCGCAAGTGGGCGATGGAACGCGTGCAGTGGGGGCAGCCCGTGGGCCGGCACGAGGCCGTGGCGCGAAAGATCGGTGCGATGGCGGCCGACACCTTCGCCATCGACGCGGTGTCGCGGCTCACGGTGGCGGCGGCCGAGCGCGGCAATTACGACATCCGTCTCGAAGCCGCGATCGCCAAGATGTACAACACGGAGATCGGCTGGCGCATTGTCGACGACACGCTGCAGGTGCGCGGCGGACGCGGCTACGAGACGGCCGACTCGTTGCGCGAGCGCGGCGAGCGGCCGGTAGCAGTGGAGCGCGCGATGCGCGATGCGCGCATCAATCTGATCTTCGAGGGGTCGTCGGAGATCATGCGACTGTTCATTGCCCGTGAAGCGGTGGACCACCACTTCAAGCTGGCGTTCCCGATCGTCAACCCCGACTCCACGCTCGGCCAGCGGCTGCGCGCCGCGGTGCGGGCCGCGCCGTTCTATGCCGGGTGGTATCCGGCGCTCTGGCTTCCCCGGGTGGGGGGATTCGGTGAGTTCGGCCGCCTGGCCCACCATCTGCGGTTCGCGGAGCGTCGGGCGCGCAAGCTGGCACGCGCGATCTTCCACGCCATGGTGCGGTTCGGACCCAAGCTGGAACGCAAGCAGGCGGTGCTGTTCCGCGGCGTGGAGATCGGGGCGGAGCTATTCGCGATGACGGCGGCTTGCGTGTACGCACACGACGAGGCCGAGCGGGGGAACGACGGGGCGGTGGCCCTGGCCGACGTCTTCTGCCGCGAGGCCGCGCGGCGGGTGGACGACCGATTCCGCGAGTTCTACGGGCCGAACGACGCGGCGATGTATCGGTTGAGCCAGCAGGTGTTGAGCGGGGAGTTCGCGTGGATGGAGGAGGGGATTATCAGCGGTTGGGAAAGTGCGGACACCTGAACCCACGCCGGCGAGCATGGCGCCGACAGCGGATCCGAGGCCGAAGGCCCCACCAAATTCCCGTCGCTTCGGCGTTGCGCCGTCCTGACCGCCGCTCTACCTGTTGGCGCCCCTATTCCGTAAAAGCCGTATACCCCTCGTCGGCGATGGCTTCCTCGATCGCGTCGATCGTCGCCACGGCCGGATCATGATGAATCGTGGCCGAGCCGATCTGCACGTCGTCCACCTTCACGCCCTGCATCTTGGACAGGCGGCCCTTCACCGCGTGCACGCAGTGCTGGCACGTCATGCCTTCGATCTTCAGTGTAATCTGCTCCATGGTTCGCTCCCGTTGCGTCTCGTAACAAGATAATCGACGCCCCGAGGGTCGCGCGGGAGGGGGCGGTGGCGGTGGTGGGGCTACTCGACCGTCATCCGGCGCAGCTGCAACAGCACGACCGCGGCGGCGATCAGCACGCCTCCGCCGAGCACGGCCGGCGTGACCCCCTGGCCCAGTACCCAGGCGCCGAGTAGGGCCGTCCAGAAGGGTTCGATCGTTGAGACGATGGCCGTGCGCACCGGCCCCAGCACGCGCAGGCCGCGCAGGAAGGCGGTGAACGCGATAGCCGTGGACCAGAGCGCGAGCACGCCGATGGCCAGCCACGCCTCGTGGCTGAGCGCGACGGTGGCGCGGCTCGTGGAATAGTCGAAGGCGATCAGAATCACGCCGGCCCCGAGGGCCGAGTAGACCGCGGCGATCGACTCCGACAGCTGCTCCTGATAGTGGCCGATGAGCGGGATGTACATGGCGTAGGCCACGGCCGACACCAGGGCCAGCATCACGCCCATCGGATGCAGCTGCCCCATGCTGGGCGTTCCCACCATGATGCCGATGCCGGTGAGCGAGAGCACGAGCGCCAGCAGACGCGCGGGTGTGAGCCGTTCGGTGCCGCGCAGGGCGGCGATCACGGCCACCCAGGCGGGGTACGTGTAGAAGAGAAAGCTGAGCGGCGCCGCGGGGATGTAGGCGAGTGCCGACAGGCTCACGAACGCGATGAACGCCTGGGCGCCGCCGGCGAGCACGAACACCGGCGCCAAGCGGCGCCATGGCGCGCGGAGTGACGCGGCCCGGCCGGCGAGCAGCGCCAGAAGCACCGTCCCCAGCAGGTAGCGCCAGGAAAGCACGTTGAGCAGCGACGCGCCCGACCGAGTGGCGAGCGACGTGAGAATCGGGATCGCACCGAATCCCGTGGCGCTCACCACGATCAGCCCGGTCGCCCGCCACCCCGAGGCCCGCGTCGTCGCGGTGGACTCGACTACCGTCATCGTCAGTCCCCGCGGGCCAGCGGCGCGGTCAGAGGAGCGTGCCCTGGCGGAAGGTCTGCGCGACCGTGAAGACGATCACGAGGCTGGTGACGTCCACCAACCCCGCCACCTGCGGCGCGAGCACCGCCGCGACCAGGCGGTCTTCCGGAGTGTACTGAGTTGGCGTCATGGCCTGGTCTCCCCCGAACGGGCAGGGCGTCGTGTGGGCGACGAACGAGGGCGCGGGCGGTTCATCCCGCGCGGTGGTCCTTCTACATGGCGGGCGTCAAGGTACGTCCCCGCTGCTACAGGGACAAGGCGCGTGCGTGTGCGCGGTGCACGACGCACTGGACGGTCCCGCCGCGCGTGCCGGAGCCCGTTCGGCGCGCGGCCCGGGAACACTTTTCCGATCAAGGGGTCCTACCAGGTGAGCTTCCGACGCGGTGCGAGAATAAGGTCCCCGCCAAGAGCTCGAGGGAGTAAGGGGAAGAGTCTGCGGGGGGTTCGCACCGGGAAGGGGGCGGGCCCCTCGCACTTTTTTCCCCGCCCGACCCCACACACTCGTAGGAACGTAGGAGAGTCAGACGCCGAAATCTGCCCCTACACCAACCGCCGGCGCTCTTCAATCACCTCGACGACGTCGTATCCAGCCACGGCGATCGCGGCCCGCAGCGCTTCGGCGGTCGCGCGGCCGTCGTGCTCGATCGTCGCTCCGCCGATCGTGACGTCGGCCTGCCAAATGCCTTCCACGGCGGTGAGCGCGGTGTACACGGCGGTCACGCAGTAATTGCTGCGCATGCCCGGAATGGTGAGACGGGAAATCATCGTCCACAAGTTACTCGGCCGGGCCCTCCGTTGACGCCCCCCCGCGCGTCCGCGAACTTCCCAACGCCCTCACCCACACTCCATGACCCAAGTCGCATTTCTCGGGCTCGGCGCAATCGGCTGGCCCATGGCACGCCGCGTGGCCGACGCCGGATTCGAACTCACCGTCTGGAATCGCACGGCCGCGCGGACGCGCGATTTTGCCGCCGCCACGAAAGCCCGAGCCGCCACCAGCCCGGCCGATGCCGTGCGGGGGGCCGAGGTCGTCGTGACCTGCCTCTCCACGTCCAAGCACGTCGCGTCGCTGCTCGACGGCGCCGACGGTCTACTCGCTGGGCTCGCGCGCGGCGCGCTGTTCGTGGACTGCACGTCCGGCGATCCGGCCACCTCCGCTCGGATAGCCGAGCGGTTGGCCGCGCAGGGGGTGGCGTATATCGATGCACCGGTGAGCGGCGGCACGAGCGGCGCCGAGCAGGGCACGCTGACGGTCATGGTCGGAGGCGATCGCGCGGCGCTCGACCGCGCGCGGCCGGTTCTCGCGTCGTTCGGCAAGAAGATCGTACACTGTGGGGGCGTCGGGGCCGGTGACGCCGTGAAGGCGATGAACAATGCCATGCTCGCCATCCATGTGTGGTCCACTGGTGAGTGCCTCGCGGCGCTGTCGCGGATGGGGGTCGACCCCAGGGTGGCGCTCGACGTCGTGAACGCATCGAGCGGCCGCTCCAACACCTCGGAGAACCTCTTTCCCCAGCGCGTGCTGACGCGCGCCTTCCCTCGCACGTTCCGCCTGGCGCTGCTCGACAAAGACCTCGGGATCGCCGCCGCCGTGGCCCGCGAGCAGAATGTCCCGTCGCCCATTCTGCAGCTGACGGCCGAACTGTTTCGCATGGCGCATGCCGAGTTGGGCGAGGAGGCCGATCACGTGGAGGCCGTGCGGGTGATCGAGCGGCTGGCCGGCCAGGAGATCGCGTGAAGACGGTGGCCGAGATCCGCGCCGCCTTCCCGGCGCTGGAGCGCATGCACGCCGGATTCCCCGTGGCGTACTTCGACGGTCCCGGCGGCACCCAGGTGCCGCGCCCCGTGGGCGAAGCCATAATTGATTACATATACCACCACAACGCCAACACGCACTGGGCATATCCGACGAGCACCGAGACCGACGCCCTGATTGCCGCGGCGCGGCAGACGCTGGCCGAATTTCTGAACGGCAGGCCCGACGAGATCGCCTTCGGCCAGAACATGACGTCGCTCACGTTCCACCTGGCGCGCGGGCTGGGCCGGGCGTGGGGTCCGGGCGACGAGGTCGTGGTCACGGAACTCGACCACCACGCCAACGTGGCTCCGTGGCGCGCGCTGGCCGTGGATCGCGGCGTGACCATCCGCACCGTGCGCATGCGTCCGGCGACCGGGACGCTCGACTGGGACGATCTCGAACGTGCCGTGGGACCGCGCACCAGGCTGCTCGCCATCGGCGCCGCGTCCAATGCACTCGGTACGATCACCGACGTGCGCGCGGCCACGGCGCTGGCCCACGCGCACGGCGCCCTGGCGTTCGTGGACGCCGTACACTACGCGCCGCACCAGCTGGTGGACGTGCAGGCGATAGGCTGCGACTTCCTGGCCTGTTCGGCGTACAAGTTCTATGGGCCGCACATCGGCATTCTGTGGGGGCGCCGCGCGCTCATCGAATCCACCGACGTGCCTCGCCTCGACCCCGCGCCGCAGGAATCGCCCGAGCGGCTGGAAACCGGAACCCAGAACCACG
The DNA here is from genome assembly GCA_035533015.1 of Gemmatimonadaceae bacterium. Classification (NCBI taxonomy): domain Bacteria; kingdom Pseudomonadati; phylum Gemmatimonadota; class Gemmatimonadia; order Gemmatimonadales; family Gemmatimonadaceae; species Gemmatimonadaceae bacterium. The sequence goes on from DATLUQ010000044.1 coordinate 133,910, forward strand.
AGGGCATGGTGGGCGCCGCGGCGGCGGTGGACTTCCTGGCCGGGCTCGCGGGGGCGGAAGGCGCCGGGGGTCGCCGCAACGCACTGCAGGCTGGCTACGCCGAGTTGCATCGCCGCGGCGAGACGCTGCTGGCGCAACTCTGGGCCGGGCTCGAAGCGATTGCCGGGATCACGCTGTTCGGGCCACGCCCGGGGCAGCCGCGTACGCCCACCGTGTCGTTCGTGATGAAGGGACGGGCGACGACCGAGATCGCGCGGAAGTTGGCGGGGCAAGGGCTGTTCGTGTCGAACGGCGATTTCTATGCGGCGACCGTGATCGAGCGGCTGGGGCAGAGTCCTGATGGCGTGGTGAGGATCGGGGCGAGTTGCTATACGACCAATGAGGAAGTCGACCGCCTCCTTCACGCGTTGGCTGCGCTGTAACGACGCCGACGCCCTTTGGCTGTATCTTGCACCATGACCCGCCGCCCAGGCGTCACCCTCCTCCTCTTCGTCGTCCTCGCGTCCGGCTGCGCCGCGCCGCGCCGGGATTCCCCGCCGGTCGCGGACTTCCTGCTCGTCGCTGGGGATTCCACGTATTGGGTAACCGCCCAGCCGGCCGGATTCCGGATGCGCGGCGAGCCGCTCATCCTGGCGCGCTTTGGCGGTCGATTCCACGAGGTCTACGTCGCCGACGATGACCATTCCTACGAGGACGCGCTCCTCGTGGGGCAGTTCGTCTTTTCGCGTGACCTGATCACCGACGATTCCACGATCGTGTTCGTGGACACGCTCGTCGACCGCGTGGCGCGGGCCTACGCCGCAGCGCATCCCGACGAAGCGCCACTCGACCCCGACGACCCGGTGGACGACCTGCCGATAGTTACCGCCACATCGGAGGTCACGCTGCTCGACGTGGACGGGCCGTACCTGTCGCTCGAATACCACGCCGACACCCGGCGTCGACCGGAACCGGGGTTTCACACCACATGGCGCACCGTGGTGGACATGCGCACTGGCAACCCGGTACGGCTCGACGACCTCATCGGGCCCGCGGCGGCTTCGCGGGTCGTCGACCAGGGTCGGCGGTCCTACACCGCGCTCCTCGATTCGGCGCGCGGCAGGATGAGCGAGCTGCCCGACATCGTGCCCCTCGTGCTCGCGGAAGTCAGCTTCGACCCGGGAAGCTTCACCCTGGTCCAGTTGCACGGCCGGCCCGCGGTGGAGTTCGCCGGGCGCATGTCGGGCCGTCAGGACGTGCTGAACGTGCTGCATTTGCCGGTGCTGCCCATCGACTCCGAGGCGTGGTGGGCCGAGGTGCGCCCCACGCTTCCCATGCCAACGGCCGACGGCCGTGAACAGTGGGTCCGGCCCGGATACACCGTGCGCGCCGCGGCCGACACGATGGACGGCTCGATCGACGTTACGCTCGTCGATTCCACCCATCACGTATGGGCGCTGGGCCGGGTGCACGCGCCGCTGCGCCACGTCTTCTGGCTGGATCGTCCCCGCATCGACTCCACCACGCGCCTCGCGCTGCGGCGCGCCTTCGATGATGCGGTGTCGTACGGCGAAGACGTGCGCGTGGCGAGGCTGCGACTTCCCCTGGCGCTTGGGTCGCGCGTGCGCGCCGCTTCGAATGTTCGTATCTCTTCCCCACGTCCCGCCGTGCGGCGCCCCGTGCGCCGACGCCCCGCCACGCCATGAGCCACCAACATCACCACCGCGAGATCAAGACCGTCAAGGAGAGCCACCACGAGTCGTCGCAGCTCATGATGCCGCAGGACGCGAACAACATGGGCAACGTGTTCGGCGGCGTCGTGCTCTCCATGATGGACAAGACCGCCGCGATCGCGGCCTTCCGCCACTGCCGGATGCCTGTGGTCACCGCGTCGATCGACCGTGTGGACTTTCGCGAACCGATTCACCTTGGGGACCTGCTCGTCATGAAGGCGAGCGTCAACTACGTGGGACGCACGTCGCTGGAAGTGGGTGTGCGGGTGGAGGCGGAGGATCTCCTGACCGGGAAACGCCGACACACGAACTCGTGCTATCTCACCTTCGTGGCCGTCGACCGCGCGGGCCATCCGGTGGAGATCCCGGCGCTCAAACCGGAGTCGCCGGAGGAGATGCGGCGCTTCGAGGCGGCGGAAGCCCGGCGGCGCCTGCGGCTCCAGGAGCGCGAATCGGAGCGCCGCCTCGATGAACGGGCGTAACGGCGTGGCGTCCGGCGTTGTGGTGCCGCGGCGTTTCTGACTATACTCCAGACATGAAGCTCTTCACGGTCGACCAGGCCAACGCCACGCTGCCTCTCGTGCGCAAGATCGTGGCTGACGTCGTGCGCCAACACTCGGCGTGGCGCGAGAAGATCCTCGAACTCGACCTCGCCTCGTCCAACGCGCAGGGTGAGGGTGAGCACGGGAGCGCCCAGCGGCTGGAACGCGAGGTGCAGGCCCTGGCCCGCGAGATCGCGGGATTCCAGCGCGAACTCGACGCGCTGGGCATCGAACTGAAGGACCCGCGGCTCGGCCTGGTGGACTTTCCGGGCGAGACGAATGGCCGGCGCATCCTGTTGTGCTGGCGCCTGGGCGAACCCGAGGTTCAGTTCTGGCACGAAGTGGACGCCGGCTATTCGGGCCGCCAGCCGTTGGCGCCGCTGCTCGTCGGCTGACACCACCTCCTCACCACCCCCGCACCAACATGCTCAGCTATCGCGATCCCGACGGCGTGGAATACGCCGTCGAGGTGACCAATCCCGCGTCCAGCAATGCCGTGGTGTTCTTCCGCCACCCCGACGGCCGGCACGTGCGGCTCGACCGCTATAACTGGTACATCAGTCACGGGCCCGAGGCGCGGAGCGTGACGTCGCGACTCGATCCCAAGCTCGTCGCGCAATCGCTGGACCAGCAGACGCTGGCCCGGCTGTTTCGCCGCTCGATGCCCGTGTGGCGGCCCGATCCGGTCGCGAACCTCTGGCGGTCGCCGGCCTCAAGCGTCGGGCGTCGCTGATCCATCGAGGGTGTCGCGGTACGGCACGTCGATCTCCATTCCATCGCGCGCCACCACCACGTTGGGGAACACCTCTTTCGCCTCGCGCGCCAGTTCCGCGGGATCGCGCGAGTAACGTGCCGAGAAGTGCGTGAGTACGAGCTTCCGCACTCCCGCTCGCGCCGCCACGCCAGCTGCTTCGCGTGCCGTCGAGTGTCCGGTCTCGCGGGCCCGTTCGGCCTCCTCGTCGGCGAACGTGGCTTCGTGCAACAGCAGGTCCGCGTTGCGCGACATCTCCACCGTGGCGTCGCAGGGGCGCGTGTCGCCGGTGATCACCACGGTGCGCCCCGGGCGCGGCGGTCCCACCAGATCACTCGGCGCCAGCGTGCGGCCGTCGGCGAGCGTGATGTTCTCGCCGCGGTGGATCTGCCCCCACAACGGGCCTTCGGGAATCCCCAGTTCGCGGGCGCGGTCGGGGTGAAAGCGTCCCTTGCGTTCCGGCTCGACCAGGGCGTAGCCCATGGAGAGCGCCGGGCCGTGGTCCACGGGAAAGGGCACGACGGCGTAGTCGCCGTAGTCCACGCGCGTCATCGGGTCGAGTTCGATGATCTCCACCGGAAAGCTGATGCGGTCCACGCCGAACTCCTTGGCCCGCTTGAGGTGGCGTCCACCGCCCTTGGGTCCGAGCAACCGCATCGGCTCGGTGCGTCCCTGAAGCGCCATCGTGCGCATGAGGCCGATCACGCCGATCACGTGGTCGGAGTGGAAATGCGTGAAGTAGATGTCGCGCAGCGCGAAGCTCACGCCGTACCGCATCATCTGTCGCTGCGTGCCCTCGCCGCAGTCGAACATGAGCGTCTCACCCTCGCGCACGAGCACGACAGAGGCGACGTTGCGCTCCACCGTGGGGCGCGACGCGGACGTGCCGAGGAGGCCGAGGGAGAGGGACATGGCGGGGGAATATACGGTAGGACCGTAAGAGAGTAGGAGGGTAGGACGGGAGACTGCAATACGCCGTTTACCCACGACCCTCCCACTGTCCTACCCTCCTACGCTGCACCGGCCAGCACGGCTCTCCACCGCACCTCGTCAACGTTGCCGCCGCTCACGATCACGCTGGCGGGAAAGGTGAGCGGCGTCTTGCCGAACAGCACCGCGCCGGCGGCAACTGCCCCCGCCCCCTCTACCTTGATGTCGTGCTCGCGGTGGAGCCAGGCGATGGCGCGGGCGATCTCGACTTCCGTGAGCAGCACGATGTCGTCGAGTGCGTGGCGTCCGATGTCGAGCGCCTCTTCGTCGATCTGGCCGGCCAGTCCGTCGGCGAGCGTAGGTGTCACCGGGATCTCGACCACGTGGCCGGCGGCGATCGATCGCGCCATGGCCGCCGTCTGGTCGCTCTGCGCTCCGATGATCCGCACACTGGGCGCGTCGTGCCGCACGAGCGACGCGCAGCCGCCGAGCAGGCCGCCGCCTCCCACGCACACGACGAGCGTGCGCAGGTCGGGGAGTTGGTCGAGGATCTCCAGCGCCACCGTGCCCTGGCCCGCGAGCAGCATGTCGCCGAGGCACGGATTGATGAACGCCAAGCCATGCTCCTCACCGTATGCCTTGGCGGCCGTCATCGCGGCGTCGTAGTCGGGTTGCGTGTCGTCGAGCATGGCGCCCAGCGCGCGGATGCCGGACTTCTTCACGTCGGGCGCGGTGCTCGGGACGAAGATCTTGGCCGGGACGCCGAGCACTTTGGCGGCGTAGGCCACGCCGAGCCCGTGATTGCCGGCCGACGACGCCACCACGCCGCGGCGGCTGTCGAGGACGAGCGTGGCCAACGCGTTGAGCGCTCCGCGAAGCTTGAACGAGCCGGTGATCTGGCGGTTCTCGAGCTTGAGGTACACGTCGCCGCCGGCAAGGCGCGACAGCGGCGCGCTCTTGATGAGCGGAGTGCGGACGACGTGGCTGGCGATGCGCTGGGCGGCCTCGCGCACGGCCTCGGGGCGAAGGTCCTTGAACATGGGGCCATGCTACCGGCGACGACGGGCGCGGGCAAGGGCGCTGCAGACGCTCATCCGGAATCTCGCGCGGAAGTCAAAACCGTTTGCGCCGCGGACCGTTACCTGAATCTGGGAATGCTCGTCTCCTTGACTGGAAGGGGTGGCCTGGCTAGGATTCATCTAGTCGAGCGGCCCCGCACGCGGGGCCGTTTGAGTAGGGAACCCGGGTGCGAACGGGCAGCAGCTTCTTTCCGGCGTCTCGGGCCTTTCGGGGCTGTAGCTCAGCTGGGAGAGCGCTGCAATCGCACTGCAGAGGTCAGGGGTTCGATCCCCCTCAGCTCCATTCGCGAGGCGACTCGCGTACAAATAATTGCCCGCCGCCGATCGGTAGGACGGAGAGTTCCAATGACGGCGCGCGTGGCAAACAAACTGGCAACGCCGCGGACCCATGGGTTCGCGGCGTTCGTGCTTCCAGGCGATGGTTCGAGGGTAGGGCCGTACGACGGTCAGTGGGTCGGAAGCAGCGCGGCGAAGTCGACACGCATCGCCTCGAACGTCGAGGCGAAGAACTGCGATTCCTCGCGCTGCACCTCGCCGTCGAGGTCGAGAAGCACGCGCGAGATGAGCCCGCCGATGAAGCGCATGATGGCGCTCTCGTGCACCTCGGCGTGCGATCGTCGGCTCAGGATGGTCTGCGCGCCCGCGCTGTCGCGCACCGCCACCTGATACCACATGCCCGCGCCCTGGAACGGGCGGCGGAGCGGCGAGCGGAGCAGCCGGGCCGTGACAAAGGGGAGCTGCCAGGCGGGCTCCTGGCCGAAATGCACGGTCCATGAACGGACATGCGCCGAGCGGCCGATCACGAAGTCCGATGTGAAGTGGTGCACCCCCACGTGAAAGAATCGGATCTTGGTGGAGAACGAACCCGAGAGGACGAGCGAATCGGGCAGCGGGATCTCGCCGCCGGCAAGCGGCAGGAACTCGCGCCCGCGCACGCGGGCGTGCACCACCACCGGCGGTCCCTGTGCCACGACATTGAAGTATTCCGCGCCCGCATGGTCCGTCATATGCAAATCGTAAACAGTGCCGCCGACGTATTTGGCCACATAGGCCGCGAACGCCGGATACCGTGGCTGGAGCCCGTCGGGGTGCAGGGTGACCTGGAGCGTGACGAGCGACGAGCCGTCGGGCTGGGGCAGGGCGCGCAGCGTGTCGAGCGTGAACAGCTGTGACAGCACGGCCGTCGTGTGCGGGAACGCGGCCCGGTAGTCGGCGCGCAGGTCGGCGTCGCTGCGCGGCGTGGCGGAGGTGAGCAGGGCCACGAGGCCGGCGGCCACCTCCTGGGCGCTGATCGTGCCGATGGCGATCGCCACGTCGGTGGTCCAGGCGTAGTCGCCGCCGCCAAGCTTGCGCAGGTCCACCTGGTGCCGTGCGTCGCCGACGACGGTGGGCCAGGGTGCGGTGGCCGCGGCTTCCTGGTCGATGAAGCCGCCGGGAGCCGCAACCTCGCCGAGCACGAGACGCCGGTGAGTGGAATCGGGCATCGACGTCCAGACCGCGGTGTCGTTGAACACGCGCGACGGGACGAGCGCCGCGCTGGCGAGTCGCTTTCGCGCGTACTCGTATCGCGAGCCCTCGTGCACGTCGGCGTAGCGGTCGTAGAGGGCCGTGACGGCCTGGTCGACGCGGTCGCGACCGCCCGCTTTAGAGCCGGCGAAGGGAACGGCGGCCTCGCGGCAGCCGCCTAGCGCGAGGGCGAAAGCCAGGGCGGAGGCAACGGTGACGGCAGCGCAACGTGGGTGTGGACAGCGGCGCGTAAGTATAGGCGTGGAATGCACTAAGCTCAGGTGGCGCGAGCGGGGAACAGGGTTGCCTTTGGGTCTCCCGAAAACTAACTTTGGTGGCCCTGGCGCGCTGAGCACGTGTGCGTTGCGGAATCGATGCCCCTTGGTGTAACTGGCAACACGCCTGACTCTGGATCAGGAGAGTCCTGGTTCGATCCCAGGAGGGGCAA
>DATLUQ010000045.1 GCA_035533015.1 Gemmatimonadaceae bacterium
CCGGAACGTACGCGGCGAGCAATGTCGTGACGACGAGGAGCGCGGCGATTGCCACGAACGTCACCGGATCGAGCGGGTTGAGCCCGAAGAGCAACGCCTCGAGTGCCCGCGTCGAGAATGCCGCGCCCACGAGTCCGATCACCAGCCCGAGGGCGGTGAGCCTGAGTCCTTCTCCCAGCACGAGGCGAGACACCTTTGCGGGATCTGCGCCGAGCGCAACGCGGATGCCGATCTCGCGGGTGCGGTGCGTGACGGCGTAGGCGATCACACCGTACAGCCCGACCGCCGAGAGCACGAGCGCCACGAGGGCGAAGACGCCGATGAGCGCCATGGCGAACCGCTCGGGCGCCAGGCCGTATTCCACCGCCTCCGCCACACTCACCATGTAGGGTGCGCCGAGCGCCGGCTCGGCGGCCGCAAGTCTCCGCGCCGTCGATGCCACCAGCGCCGAGTCGGAGGTCCGCACCAGCAGGTTCCCCGCGCCGTCCTCTGCGCGCGGTGTCTCGTAGGCCTGGTTCTGGTAGACCTCGGCGGTGTATCCGGGGTAGTGCACGTCCGGCACCACACCCACCACCGTCAGCCACGGCTGCTTGGCGTTTAGCCGAAACCGCAAGCCCAGGGGGCTGCGCCGCCCCCAAAGGCGATGCGCCAGCCCCTCGCCGATCACCACGCCGGCGCCTCCGCCCGCGGCCGTGGCGGAGTCGAGGTCCCGTCCGGCCAGGAGCGGGATCTTGAGAAAATGAAAATACCCCGGGCTCGCGAGCGTCACCAACGCCGATTTCACGTCGGTGGGCGTCGGTCCGCTCGACCCATCGACCTCCACCGAACCGAACCCCCAATAACCGTTCCCCGGCAGCGACCCCGGGTGCGATGCCGTGACGCCCGGCGCGGAGGCCAACCGCGCCAGCAACTCCCGCCCCTGGGCCGTCGCCGCGCGCTGGCCGCTGCCGCCCCTCCGCTCCGGCGAGCGCCCGCCGCCGACCGGCCTCGGCATGGGCGCCACCTCGTAGAGCCGCGCCGCGTCGAACCCCAGCGGCTGCCGCTCCAGACGCACGAACGAGCGCACCAGGAGCCCCGCCCCCACGAGCATCACGAGAGAAAGCCCGACCTCGAGCACCACGAACAGCCCGCGGACCCGCCCGCTGGCCCACCCTCCCGCCGACGTGCGTGAGCCGGAGCGCAACACGTCGCCCGGCGCCGCCGTGCGCGCCAGGAGCGCGGGCGCCGTGCCGAAGCCCAGCGCCGAGAGCAATGCGATGCCAACGCTCCACAGCAGCACCGCCGGCTGCAGGCGCACCGCCGCCAGGTTGTCGAGCGCGCTCGGGCGCAGGGCGATCATGACGTGGAGTCCCACCCAGGCGATGCCAATCCCGATCGCGCAGGCGGCACCCGACAACACCAGGCTCTCCGCCAGCACCTGTCGAAAGAGCCGAACCCGTGTGGCCCCCAACGCCGTCCGCAGCGCCATTTCTCGGCGGCGCATCCACCCACGCGCAAGCAGCAGGTTGGCGACGTTGGCGCAGGCGATGAGGAGCAGCGCGCCCACCGCCGCGAACAGCACCTTCACCGTCTGCGCCTCGCGTACACCGATGACGTCCTGGGCGCGCACCGCCTCGGCGTCGATCCTCTTGTACTTGGCCGCATCCGGGAGCCCTCGCATGATGGCCAGCAGCTCGGCCGAGGCGCGTCTCGGCTGCACCCCCGCGCGCAACCGGGCGAACGCCGGCACGTTGCTCGCGGAGTCGAGGGAGAGCGGAACGAACACCTCTCGCGGCGGCTCGCCTGACATGGGGATCACCATGCCGCGCGGGGCGACGCCGACGATCGTGTGCGGACGGCCGTTCAGGAGGATCGTCCGGCCGATCACGTCGCTCCGGCCCGCGTACGCCCGATGCCAGAGACCGGCGTCGATCATCGCGACGGGCGCGGCGCCGCGCGCGGTGTCTCCCGGAAGGAAGGCACGCCCGAGCACCGGCTCCACGCGAAGCAGCCGGAAGAAGCCCGGCGTGACCAGCGCGCCGGGAACCGAATCGGCGCGCTGGAGCGTGTCGCCGAGGCGGTACCAGGGTTCCCCTACCGCGGCGAAATCCTCGAGCGTCTTCGACTGCGCGCGCCAGGCATTGAATACTTCGGAGTCGGGGGGAGTGCTGATCTGGCCGCCGCTACCCGTCCACCTGAGCTGCACGATGCTGTTCCCGTCGGGGTACGGAAGCGGCGCGATCAACAGGTGATGCACCACCGAGAAGATCGCCGTGTTGGCGCCGATGCCGAGGGCGAGCGTGAGGACGGCGATGGCGGTGAAGCCGCGGGCTTTGGCGAGCTGGCGGGAGGTGAGCCGCAGATCGTGCCACAGCCCCTCGATCCGATCGGCGATTCGCAGACGTCGCTCCCGTTGCTCCGCCGTGGCCCGCAGCGACCGGCGTGCGGCCGGCGTGTCGCCGAAGCGGCGTCGGGCCTCGCGCAGCGCGTCGTCCGGCGTCAGCCCCTGGGCTTCGAGTTGCTTCGCGCGCAGCTCGAGATGCAGCGCGATCTCGTCCTCCACGTTCTCGTGGACCACGTCTCGGCGGCGGAGCGCCAGCCGGAACACCCGCTTCACACCCGGGCGGATCATCGTCGCCTCCCTACAGCCGCGCGGTGAGGATGTCGGTGACCAGCGCGGCGTAGCGCGTCCAGCGCGCCGTTTCCGCCTCGAGGTAGCGCCGGCCCTTCGCCGTCACGCGGTAGTACCGCGCGCGGCGATTGTTGTCCGTCACCCCCCAGTCCGCGGCCACGAGTCCGCGCTCCTCCATGCGGTAGAGCGCCTGGTACAGCGCCGAGTCGTCGAGGCCGAGGCCGCCGCCCGACCGTGATTCGAGCCACGTGACGATCTCGAAGCCGTGCATCGGCGTCCAGCTGAGGGCCTTGAGCACGAGGACATCCAGCGTGCCCTTCACGACCGGAAGCGCGTCACGGCCAGCCATTGCAGCTCCTCTTAGAATCTGGATAGAGATACCGTTGCGATCCAAGGTCGTCAAGATCAGCGGTCGACGATACCCGGCGTGCATGCCCTCCCTCGGGCCCGGCTGGCCAACTCCTGTTTCCAGGAAGCGTTCGCCCACTCGTCTGCAACGGAATCTCGATACAGCTTTGTCGGCACATCTCCCACGAGGTGTGCCGGTAGAACGTGAAGCTCGCGCGGGAGGTTAGGGAGCCGGCGTTCGCGGCGGGGTCGGGATCATCGCGGTACCGACGGCAACTCCCCGGCTTCCAGGCGCGCGATCAGGTCCAGCAGCCCCGCCGCCTCCCACCAGCGGTTTCGCTTGCCCGTCGACAGCGGCAGTAGAACCCCGGCGGCGACCAACTGCTCAATCGCCTCGTACACGCGGCTCTTGGCGCGGCCGGTGACCGCGGTGGCCACCGGCGCCGAAATCATCGGGTGGCCGGGCAGCAGGTCGATGATCGTCCAGGCCGCCGCGTTTGCACGTGGGGCACTCGGGGTCCCGCGCAACTGCTCCCGCCAGCGCGCCTGGAGATCCCCCACTGCGCCGATGTACGCGCGCGCCAACCGAGCGGCACGCAAGACCGCCGCGGCGAAGTATTCGACCCACTCGGCAATGCCATCGCCGCGAAAGCGCGTGAGCCCGGCGATGTAGCGGCCCTTCGCGCCCGCGAACACCACGCTCACCGGCGGAAGGAACCGCGGGGCAAGCCCTCGCCGGCGCAGCACGACGTGCACCAGCGCGCGCCCGGTGCGCCCATTACCATCGTCGAACGGGTGGATGGTCTCGAATTGGGCGTGGACCAACGCGGCCTGCACGAGCGGCGAGAGAAGATCGTCGTTCACCGCGCGGCAGAGATCCGTGAGCAGACGGTCCACGTCCTCCACCGGGGGCGGGACGAAGTCGGCGCCGCATGGGTTGTAGTCGTTCCCGCCGATCCAGTTCTGCCCCGTGCGCAGACGCCCTGCAATGTGCCGGTGGGTCGCGCGCTCGAGAAGCCGGCGGTGAATCGCCAGGATCTCCTGCCGGCGAAACCGCTTCGTCTCGGCCGCGTGCTCCACGGCGAGCACCATCGCGTCGATATTCGCCAGCACGTCGATCGCGGTCGGCCCCGGAGCGATTCCCGACTCGGCGCGCGCCTCGGCGCGCGCCAACTCGCGAACCCCGAGCTGCATCCCTTCCACTTTGGAGGAAGCGATGGACTCCGTCCGGAGCAGGAGTCGGGCCAGGGGCCCTAACGCCGTGCCCCCCTCGTGGTTCAGCTGTCGGATGGCGTCCTCGGCCTCGGATACCAGGCCGGCGAGCCGAGCGTCCATCCGGAGGTCGAGGGACGACAGGTCGTCGGGGATGAACGCGTCGTACCGGCAGGCACGCCGGTAGGCGGCCGGCGCTTCCAGCGTCGGATCGAACTTCCATATCTTCGAGGCGAAACGACCGGGCATTGCGAACGGAGTGACGAGTGTGGCGCTGGCTCGAACGCCAGCTTCGCGAAGTGAAACCACAGGACTGCCAGTAGTTGCACTTACAACATAAACGGAACTATGACAG